>JASEHT010000168.1 GCA_030018675.1 Smithella sp. | reverse complement strand
CTCTCTCTTTCCAAAATCTATTCTACAGATGGACAATCACAGCTTACGCCACTGAAAACATTATAAACTATATAATATTTTTTGTAAATGATAAAATAAATAAAATATTTATTAAATTTTTATTCATTTGCGCAATATTATAAAATTCAGGAGGTTTTAAAAATGAAAAGGATTTTGTTGTTTCTCGCCACCAATATCGCCGTGCTTGTCGTTTTAAGCATTGTTTTGCGCCTGCTCGGAGTTGACCGTATACTAGATGAAAGCGGCACAGGCCTTAATATGACTAATTTGCTCATTTTTTCGGCCGTATTCGGCTTCGGCGGTTCTTTTATATCGCTGGCTATGTCCAAATGGATGGCCAAACGCATGATGGGCGCCCAGGTTATTACCAATCCCCGGAACCAGGCCGAAATCTGGCTGGTCGAAACGGTTAAAAATCACGCTAAGATGGCCAATATCGGCATGCCCGAAGTCGCGATATTCGACTCTCCCTCACCCAATGCCTTCGCGACCGGCATGAACAAAAATAAAGCCCTGGTTGCCGTCAGCACGGGACTGCTGAGAGCCATGAGCAAGGAAGAAGTCGAAGCCGTCATCGGACACGAGGTAAGCCACGTAGCCAACGGCGACATGATTACGCTTTCTTTGATTCAGGGCGTGGTTAATACGTTCGTGATTTTCCTGTCCCGTGTGGTGGGACATTTCGTGGACCGGGTCATTTTGAAGAACGAAGAAGGGCATGGTTTGGGCTTTTTTATAACCACCATTGTGGCCCAGATAGTCTTCGGCGTTTTGGCCAGCGTTATTGTAATGTGGTTTAGCCGAAAAAGGGAATACCGTGCCGACGCCGGCGGCGCGAAACTGGCCGGAAGACAAAACATGATTAACGCGCTGGAAGCGCTCAAAAAAGGTGTCGGCCAACCCCTGCCGGATCAGATGTCCGCTTTCGGCATCAATGGAAAGCCTTCCAAACACGGCTTGAAACTGTTGTTCATGAGTCATCCGCCGCTCGATGACCGTATTGAAGCACTGAAAAAATTAACGGCAATCTAATTGCCCGCTGTTCAGGAACCCGTAAGGCCGGTTGCCGTTTACCATACGACAGCCGGCCTTATTTTTCGATAGTGAAAATATATTGTCTAATCGGGAATCTTGCGCTAAACACGTTGACGTAAAAAATAAAAAGGCGGATCACTCAACAACTTATGAAAGACTATCTTATTTTCGCGCTGAAAGGCATGGGCATGGGCGCGGCCAATGTCATACCCGGCGTATCCGGCGGAACAATCGCCCTGATTACCGGAATCTTCCAGCGATTAATCGACGGTATCAAATCGTTCGATCTGACAGCCATAAGACTCTTATTGAAAGGTAAGTTCACAGAACTTTTTCAATATACAGACTTCTATTTTCTTTTTTCCGTTTTCATCGGAACCGGCATTAGTATTCTGTCGTTGGCTAAGTTATTGACATGGGTTTTTATCAATTACCCCATCTTGATCTGGTCGTATTTTTTCGGATTGATTCTGGCCTCCGTTTATTTTGTCGGCAAAACAATCAATCAATGGAATGTGCCGGTGGTGATGGCCTTCATCATTGGAACGACGATTGCCGCGGCCATTTCAATTCTCAGTCCGGCGATGCCAAACGATTCCTTCTTCTATCTGATTCTCTGCGGCGTCGTGGCAATATGCAGCATGATTTTGCCGGGAATATCCGGTTCATTTGTCCTTTTATTAATGGGTAATTATGAACTGGTCATCAACGCCGTGGCGGAGCTGAACATGAAAATCCTGCTGCCTGTGGCGATAGGTTCGGCGGTCGGTCTGATTGCCTTCACGCATTTTCTTTCCTGGGTCTTCAAAAAATTCCGCAACCAGACCATTGCCACGCTGACCGGTTTTATTCTCGGTTCATTGATAATTTTATGGCCATGGAAAAACACTCTTTACAGGCTGGACACAAGCGGCAATGCAATCATCCGAAACGGGAAAAAGATTATTGAAGGCTACGATATGTTTATCCCGGCATTGAGCACGGAAACGCTTTGGGCATTATGCATTATGGTTGCCGGCATCTTGACCATCTGGATTATTGAAAAAATGGCCGGCGAAAAATGATCACTACCAGCTGCCCGACGCTCCGCCGCCCCCGGAAGAACCGCCACCACCTGAAAAACCTGATCCAGAAGAACTCCCCGAACTCCACGAACCGCCCTGGCCACCGCCCACAGGGAACCCGCCTATTCCGGCTTGACCTTTCTGCATCTCTTTAACCGCCTTTTTGTACCATTCGCTGTTTCTGAATAAGAACTTCGCCAAGGGGAAGCCGATCAGATAGATGACAAACAGATAGAAAGCGCCCGTGGTTCCGAGCACAACAATGGGAAACATCGACCAGAAAGGAATCAGGAAAAAATACAAAAACCACCCGCCGCCGCCCGGCGTCATCATGCCCAGAACGGTGAACAATCCGATAATGCCGAAAATGAAGGCGCCCAGGAGAATTCTTTCCATAATTGTCATGTCGGGCGTTTCCAGAAACACACCTTGGGATTTTTTGCTTTCTCCGGAGATGACACGCTCCGGCGGCACGGAACCGCCTTCGAGCACACGGATGATTGCCTGCACACCGGCGTCGATTCCACCGTTATAGTCTCCGGCTTTAAACTTCGGAGATATGACGTCCCGGATAATTCTTCCCGCCAGGCCGTCGGGAATCGTTCCTTCCAGTCCGTATCCCACTTCAATGCGCAGTCTTCTTTCCACGGGAGCGACAACCAACAGGATACCGTTGTCCTTCCCCTTTTGTCCCAGTTTCCACTCCTGAAAAACCGCAACAGCGTATTCCTCGATGCCCTCTCCCTGAAGCGAAGGCACGGTCAGCACGGCTATCTGATTTCCGGTGCGTTCCTCATGGCTTTTCAGTTTTTCTGAAATTATTTTTCGTGTTTCGGGAGCAAGAATATCGGCATGGTCGGTAACGCGGCCGGTGAGGTAGGGAACATCCACCGCCAAAACATCAAAGCCCGCATAAAATATTGATAAAACAATTATGAAATATAAATGTTTCTTCACACGCCCTTCTCCTCAATCACATCGTCGGGCAATTCATTCTTCCACGGACAATGCGTCTGCGGACCGGAAATCATTTCCGCCAGTTTTTTCAATCCGGCTTCCAACGCTTCGGCTGTTTTGCCGCTTCTTAAAAGAGGCCGCATGACGACCGTAATACTTTCCACGGCTTTATCGTTTATTTTATCGGCAAGACCCGTATCGGGCAGAACGACAATCTGCCGTTCAAAAAGGCCGACCAAAAGCAGAACGGATTTGCGACGGCCGGTTGCAAACATCTCCCGCGAAAGGAAAAATGATTCGGCATATTGCCGGGTTTCCGTCGCCGCGCGGCTTTTTTGCAGAAACAGTCTGGCAAAATCCGGGAAAAAGATGCACAGGAGCGCGAGGCCGCCCCCCGCCGCAAGGATCATGACCAACGCAAGCATCACGGCGTCTTCCGGCGAATCGAAACTGTTCACCATGGTCATATTCAAGGCGAAAACGGAGGCAATGGAACAGCCCAGCGCGAAGGCTTTCCAGGGAATTTCCGGATAGGCGTCACAGCGTTCAATCACGGACAACACCACCTGGCTGCCGGTTCTCTTTTCCGTTTCCACGACCAGCGTTTCCAGACGGTTTTTTTCATCTTCCCGCAACGAATGTTTCATAGGTTTCCAGACATGGGTGATAAAATTTCTACTGCGGACAACTATAAGAAAAGCGCCCGGGACTGTCAATCAAATAAAATTACGCAAACATGCTGGTTCAGTCATGCCGCTCACATAAATTAAAGATATTAAATCCGTTGACATAAAAAACGCCTTGCGCCTATAGAGCTTCGACAGATAATGTGTTCAAGAAAGAGACACCGGATTTTTTTCAATGAAAGTACTTTTTGATGTTTCAACGCTCGGTCTGGCTCACTATAGTCCGAATTTAAAAACCGGAATTTTTCGCGTGGTGGAAAATCTGGCCCGCGGTTTACACGCGTCCCCGGACTGCGATGCGATTTTCTGCGCGAGTCTTTGCAATCACGGGAATTGCCGTGATTATCTTGACCGGCAAAAGGAACTTGAGGGATATCGCTTAAGTCAGCCCGGCAATTTCCTTTCTTCATTGTACGACTTCATGGAACCGTTGCGATTCAGAATGTCCATGCTGAATCAACGAGGATGGAAAGTGCCCTTGAAAAGATTTTATCAGGCAGGGAAGAACAATGCGGATCCGATTGACAGAAAAGACCTGTCGGCTGCCGACATATTTCATTCTCCTTTTCTGGCTGTTCCGGAACAGATTATCCGGAACAGGAAGGTACAAAAGTTTATCACGATTCACGACCTTATCCCCTTCATCTTCCCCGAATACTGTTCACCGCTGACCGTTGATCATATGAAATCAATTTTCAGCAGCATCAAATCGGATACCTTCGTCATCTGCGTCTCAGAAGCGACCCGGCAGGATTTTCTGGCGCACGTGCCCCAATTCGATCCTGCGATGAGTTTGGTCGTGCCCCTTGCCGCGAGCAATCATTTCTATTTTTGTTCAGAGGGGAACCGGATTCTGGAGACCCGGAAAAAGTACGGCATCCCGGACGGAAGCCGTTACTTTCTGGCACTGAGCACCCTTTCGCCGCACAAGAACTTCGAGCGGATCATCAAAAGTTTTATCCATCTCTTAAAGCAGGAGCGCGCCGGGGATCTGTATCTTGTGATTGCGGGCGCCGGCGGGCTGAGCCGTCAAAGCGTGTGTCAGGAAATTGAAAACTCCGATCATCTTGCCGGACGAATTATCCTTACCGGTTATCTTCCGGAAGAGGATTTGTCTCCTTTATACAGCGGAGCGCTGGCGTTTCTCTTTCCGTCGCTTTATGAAGGATTCGGCCTGCCTCCCCTGGAGGCGATGAAATGCGGCACTCCCGTCATCACGTCCAATAGCTCCTCGCTGCCGGAAGTGGTCGGAGAAGCGGCCATAAAAATTGATCCCCGGGACGAAGACGCCTTATGTCAGGCCATGCTTGACTTGTCTAACAATGAAGATCTCCGGAACAGATATTCCAATCTTTCCCTGAAACGGGCAAAATTATTCAGTTGGGGAAAAACAATCGAAGGCCATCTCATGGCCTACAGAAAGGCTTTACACAACTGAACATCATCCGGAGACATTAATATCTTTTCGGATACACCATATCCGACGATTGCGTCAGCCGCTTAAAGAAATATTTCGGATCAAAATTCCTTTTGATGGAGATGGCTCCGTGCGGACAGGCCGCCCCGCAATCAAAACAGGCGATGCAAAGCGTCGCTCCCGTTTTCAGCATAGCCACGCGGGGCACACCCGCTTTGACGCCTCTTTTCATGTCCTGCCACACTTCTTTTTTGGTCACCTTTTCGGTCTCCAGGCACCCGCCCGGACATATCTTGATGCATATGCCGCACTGTTTGCATTTCGCGGCATTAAAAAACAGATCCGCCGTCTTCA
>JASEHT010000167.1 GCA_030018675.1 Smithella sp. | reverse complement strand
CTTCAAGCTCTTCCTCACGGGGAAGAGCTTGAAGATTTCTGAGTCCGGATTCAGGAAATACTCTTCATGTATCTCTTCAATTTATGGGAAGGCTGAAATCAATATTTTTTTGCCGGAAACTTTCTCAAGATTCAACACGTCAATCCTCATTGCCACCCTTCTGTCGTCTGATATGACATTCCGTCGCCGGACGATTTACATTGCATAACGTTTATGTCAATTAAAGAACTCTCCTCCACCCGTTGTATCAATGAAGACCGGAAGCCGGACAATCATTCATTCTGCCGGTTTCTGGTCTTCATTGGGACAATATTGTTGCCTGACATATGAAGCTTGTGAGAGATTTTGCGTATGGAACAGTCGTCCGGAATGTGCAGAAGCAGAGTTGCCGGAAACGCATCGTCCTGAATGATTTTTATGCAGACGACTGTCATTATAGATTGTGAACAAAGGAGAGTATATGTGGAAATCCCTTATTCCCAAGGCGCCGGAAAATATCAGCGTGGATGACTTCTTTACCCATTTCGTTCCGAATCGGTTCGGCCGGATGAAAGAACTGTCCGGATTCATGAACTTCCCGTTCCTGAACGGCAACGCCCTGAAGATGCAGTTCGACATTGAAGGCAACGTTTATTCTGTAGCGTTTAAGAACGGGAAGGGTCTCGAGGTGGCACGGGGATCAATCGATCAACCTCATCTTACGCTGATGGTTTCCGAAAAGGATTGGCGGGATGCCGTTACCGGAAAATTCAACGAAACGACCGATGAGCTCACCGGCAATCCAATCTCATTCATCAACGCCGGGCATTACGAAGCCTTGATGACCATGAACGGCAAGGTCACCATGAATCTCAAGAAAAAGGATGGCGCTAATTTCCTGCTCAATTTGATATTCAACGGTGAAGAAAGTCCGGCCGTAATTCTTAATCTCGATATGGTGGACGTGATGCACCTGATAAATAAAAAGACCACCGGCCTCGGATTGATCATGAATGGCCGGTTCTCGTTCACAGGCAGCGTTGTGTTGCTGCTGAAACTTCAGAAACTCATGTGAAGGATCTAAGGCGTTTACCGCTTTCATGAGTTTCCTCGATGTCGTCATGGAATTTAAAAAAGATATACAAAATTGAAGTGCCTGGGAAAGACGATGTGAAACTGGCAACATTGAAAAGTTGTGTTGAGTATCCGGGGCCAAACTTCTCCTTAGTTCATAATGAGCAATTATGCTAAAGTAAAAAACCAAGAAAATAAATCATTTATTACCACACAACCACAAAGAGAGCTTTACTGAAGAGGCGTCATCATAATGGAACAACAATACGAAACCGAATTTATTTTTAAATACTGGCTAAAGTTTAAAAACATTTTCACGGATGGCATCATTATCGGTGTCATCAATAGCACGCTTGCCCTTGCGGCGACAATCATCGGCCCCGTTAAAAGCTTTCTGCCCAATTTTATACTCGCGCATTCCATGGGCATCACTGTTTCTCTAGCCATCTTGTTTTCATTATTGATCGTCAGGCCGCGCACCTGGAAATTATTTGTGCTGATTGCCGGCATCGATATTTGTCTTGGATTATTTATCGGCTTGCAGATTGGTTTTATGATTCTGCGGATTTTCTTTAATATCGACCTGGACTGGCACACAGAAAAAGTGGGCATCCAGGCGATGATTGCCGGCATTTTTGCCAGTTCTGCTCTTCTTTATTTTTTAATATCAAAAATCAGATTGCGGTATCGCAATGAAATGATCGAACAGGAAAAGATCAAGCGCCTCGCCGTGGAGAAAGAATCCATCTCCGCCAATCTCAGGATGCTGCAGGCACAGATAGAGCCGCATTTTCTGTTTAACACGCTTTCCAATATTTTGAGTCTGATCGACTCCCAGCCGGACAAGGGCAAATCCATGCTGTTGGATTTGACGAAATATCTGCGCACATCATTATCCCGAACCTTACCGGAAAAAACGACGCTGTCCCAGGAAATTTCCATGATCAAAGCTTATCTGGATATCCAGAAAATCAGAATGGATGAACGCCTCAAATATCGGATTGACGTTCCGGATAATCTCTGGCAACATTCCTTCCCGCCGATGCTGTTGCAGCCGCTGGTCGAAAATGCCGTCAAGCACGGTTTGGAACCTAAAGTAGATGGGGGGGAAATTGTCATCAGGGCTAGCCGGGAAAATGACCTTTTAAAAATAGAAGTTGCGGATACCGGTTTGGGATTTTCCGATTTCGATAAACCGAATGTGGGCATCGCCAATGTTCGGGAGCGGCTCAGTTTGCTCTTCGGAGAAAGAGGACGCCTGATGATAGAAGAAAACAAACCGCAGGGCGTCCGGACCACCATCGAGGTACCGATCAATGACGTATAAGGCCGTTATTGCCGATGATGAAAAGGAACTGAGAACGTATCTCAAAAAAATGCTTGCCGAAATCTGGCCACAGCTGGAAATTTGCGGCGAAGCCGTCAACGGCAGAGAGGCGCTCAAAATGATAGTTGATTTTGAGCCGCATATCGCTTTTCTCGATATCAAAATGCCCGGACTTTCCGGCCTGGATGTGGCCAGAAAGATCGCCGGCGTCTGCCGGATTGTCTTTATCACCGCCTTCGATCAATTCGCGGTCGAGGCCTTCGAGCGGGAAGCCGTGGATTATCTGGTAAAGCCGGTAACCAAAGAACGGTTGCAGCAAACGATCAGCCGACTGAAAAATAAACTGCAATCATCTCCGGAACCTCCGGAGGAACTTGCCGTAATTATCACGCAGGTTCTCAGCGGTCTACAGGCCAAGACTCATACAGACCAGCATCTGCAGTGGATTAAAACGCAACACAAATCAAGCATACGTCTGATATCTGTTGATGAGGTTGATTATTTCCAGGCTGGAGACAAATACACTTCGGTCGTCACCGCGGACGGGGAAGCGCTGATCAAAAAAAGCATTAAAGAGTTAAGCCGGGAGCTTGATCCCCGAAAATTCTGGCAAATTCATCGCGGCACTATCGTCAATGTATCCAGGATTGAAAACGTCGGGCGCTCCTTAACCGGTCGCGGGACGCTCAAGCTCAAAAAAAGATCCGACAGCCTCACCGTCAGCCGCCAATACCTGCATCTTTTCAAACAGATGTGACGATTCCATTATAAAGATGATAAATCTGCGGCATCAAAAAGCCCCCTGTTCGCAAGAACAGGGGGCTTCCTTTTTTAACCAAATGCCTACAGCCTAACAAACTGTTTTTCTCTTACATGCCCATTCCGGGATATCCGCCGCCGGGAGGCATACCGGGCATTCCACCGCCTGCGCCCTTCTCTTCGGGCTTGTCGGCGATCATGCACTGCGTGGTGAGCAGCAGACCGGAAACGCTCGCTGCATTCTGCAGAGCGAAGCGGGTAACCTTGGTCGGATCAATGACACCGGCCGCGATCATATCTTCATATTGATCGGTGCGGGCATTGAAACCGAAGGCTCCTTTTTTCTCTTTGACTTTTTCGACAACAATGCTGCCTTCCATGCCGGCATTGCAGGCGATCATCTTGATCGGTTCTTCAATGGCTTTCTTCACGATGTTGACACCGATCTGTTCGTCTCCCTCGAGAGCCATCTTGGACAGAGCAGGAAGCGCGCGCAGGTAAGCCACGCCGCCGCCTGGAACAATGCCCTCTTCCACAGCCGCGCGGGTCGCATGCAGAGCATCTTCCACGCGGGCTTTCTTTTCTTTCATTTCGGTTTCAGTTGCGGCGCCGACTTTGATGACGGCAACACCGCCAACCAGTTTGGCCAGTCTTTCCTGAAGTTTTTCTTTATCGTAATCGGAAGTGGTCTCTTCGATCTGAGCACGGATCTGTTTGACACGACCTTCGAGTTCGGCGCGTTTGCCGGCACCGTCGATAATGGTGGTATTGTCTTTATCAATCGTGATTTTCTTGGCGCGTCCCAAATCTTCCAGCTTCACGTTTTCCAGTTTGTAGCCCATATCTTCGGAAATCATCTTGCCGCCGGTGAGGATGGCGATATCTTCCAGCATGGCTTTGCGACGATCACCGAATCCGGGGGCCTTAACAGCCGCCACATGCAGGGTGCCGCGAATCTTGTTGACCACCAGGGTAGCCAGTGCTTCGCCTTCGATATCTTCCGCGATGATGAGGAGCGGTTTGCCCATCTTGGCAATCTGCTCCAGAATGGGAAGCAGGTCTTTCATGCCGCTGATTTTCTTCTCGTAAATAAGAATTACCACGTCTTCCAGGGCGACAAGCATCTTGTCGGCGTTGGTAACAAAGTAAGGCGACAGATAACCGCGGTCGAACTGCATACCTTCAACGATTTCCAGCTCGGTTTCCAGACCTTTGGCCTCTTCAACCGTGATGACACCTTCCTTGCCGACTTTGTCCATCGCGCCGGCGATGATGCCGCCGATGGTTTCATCGTTGTTGGCGGAAATGGTGCCGACCTGGGCAATTTCTTTCTGATCTTTGGTGGGTTTGCTCATCTTGCTGAGCTCTTTGACAACAACTTCAACGGCTTTGTCGATGCCGCGTTTGATATCCATCGGGTTGGAACCGGCCGCTACGGCCTTGACGCCTTCACGGTAAATGGCCTGAGCCAGAAGGGTCGCTGTGGTAGTTCCGTCACCGGCGACATCGCTGGTTTTGCTGGCGACTTCTTTAACCATCTGCGCGCCCATGTTCTCAAATTTATCTTCCAGTTCGATTTCTTTGGCTACGGTCACGCCGTCTTTGGTGACGGTAGGTGAACCATAACTTTTATCAATAATGACATTGCGGCCTTTCGGACCCAGTGTAATTTTAACAGCATCGGCCAGAGTGTTGACACCCTTTAAAACCGCTTTCCTTGCTTCTTCATCGTAAAGAAGTATTTTTGCTCCCATTGTATATATTCCTCCTTAGTAATTTCTTATTTTTCGATGATACCGAGAATGTCGTCTTCTCTCATGATCAGTAACTCTTCGCCGTCGATTTTGACTTCAGTTCCGCCGTATTTGCTGAAAAGGACTTTATCGCCCACGCTGACTTCGGGCTTGATCAGTTTGCCGTCATCGGCAACCTTGCCCTTACCCACGGCAATGACCTTACCTTCAATCGGTTTTTCCTTGGCTGAATCGGGAATGATGATCCCTCCCTTTGTTTTGTGCTCCTCTTCCAAACGTTTTACAATGATTCTATCCTGTAAAGGTCTGATTTTCATACTCTTTATGCTCCTTTCTTTCTTTTTTTAATTATATTTAAGAGTGCCAATTTTACTTCGCTATCTTATGCACCATTTTTCAGTTGTCAAGGTGTTGGAGGGCATTTATACTAATTAAAATAAATTTTCCAGCATTTCCTTTAAGGAACCTATTTTACAAACTTCCATTTTGGCTGTTTTGGTGAGCTGGGCCGCGTTTGTTTTCGGGATCAGGCAACGGTTAAACCCTAACCGCGCCGCTTCCTTGATTCTCACATCCATCTGCGAAACAGCCCTTACCTCTCCGGCCAGGCCCACCTCTCCCAGAAAAACGGTTCTCGCATCAATCGGT
>JASEHT010000166.1 GCA_030018675.1 Smithella sp. | reverse complement strand
CCGCAACCAATGCAAAGTTCCTCATCAACAACATACTCATACGCTTCCCCCTCCAGCGCTTTTCGGGAAATCGCGTTCTGCGGACAGATGGTTTCACACATGCCGCAGTCCCGGCAGGCGCCGCAGGACGCGCAATTGACCGCGCAGGAAACGGGATCGGAAAAGCTCTTGATGCGGGAATCGAAATATTCCGTCTTGATTCTCCGGAAATCAATCGGCGGCAGCTTGTCATACGTTTCACCGGCGCCACTGAGCAAAGCGTCAATCGTCCCGGCGGCTGTTCTTCCCGCGCCGATGGCTTCGGTGAGCAGACCGGGTCTGGTGACATCGCCGATGGCAAATACCTGATCATCGCTGGTTCTGAATGTCTCATCAACCGTTACGAAACCGTTTTTGACGGCGATTTCTTCCGGCAGAAAAGATAAATCCGGCGCGTCGCCGACGGCAACAATGACTGTATCCGCGGGCAGGATTTCCCCGTCAGTCAACTCCACGCCTTTGGCCGTAATGGCTTTTGTAAAACGGGGCCAGAGGAATGTCGCGCCCGCCGCTTCGGCGTGACGTCTTTCCGTCCCGAAGGATGCCGGTTGCTGAACATCAATCAGCATGACGCTTTTGGCGCCCAGACAAAATGCCTCCGTCGCCGCGTCACAACCGACATTGCCCGCGCCGATGATCACCACTTTTTTGCCGACCTTCACAGCGTTGCATTTGCTCTGTTTCAGAAAATCAAGCGCGGTGAGCGCCTTGTCCATTCCGGGAACATTCAACGTTCTGGATTTTGCCGCTCCGGCGGCAATTACGATAAAGTCGAATTCATGCTTCAGTTTTCTGAACTTCTCTTTCGTCAGCGAAGCGTTCAGATGAATATGACGCATATTTTTCGTCAGCCGCTTCAACTCATGATCGACCACCTCATCGGGGATACGGCTCTGCGGAATGGTCTCCGTAATTTTCCCGCCCAGATTTTTTCTTCCTTCAAAAATGTGCGCGTCGTGACCTTTCATCCACAACTGCCACGCGACGGAAAGCCCGGAGGCCCCGCCGCCGATGACGGCTATTTTCTTTCCGGTCGCGGGAAGGGGTTCGGGCGCTTTCGCCTCCAGAGAGGCTTTTCCCAGAACCGTCACGTCAACGGAAGGCAGATTCACGATTTTTCTGGAACAGTTCTGCATGCACAAATTGGGACACAAATAACCGCAGACTGTCGCCGGGAAAGGCGTATATTGCAGGGCAAGATCCACGGCCTCTTCCATCCTGCCTTTGCGGATCAGTTCCCATCGTTTTTGAACGGGAATGCCCGTGGGGCAATTCGCCTGACAGGGCGGCAGATACTTTTCATTGGCCCAGACCGGAACAAAACGGCGTAATTCACCGGTCGTAATCAAACCGATGGTGGAACGGTCCGCGCTGGTCAGATCGCCGATCAGACCGCCCCTTCCCAGTTCGCGTTCCCATGCTTCCTGCCGGTACAGATTCATCGGTCGGCGGGAACGTCCGGTTTTCTCGTGCGGTCTCAGCGCTTTTAAAAGCCGCCAGTCTTTGCGGCCGGCCAGTTCATTGAATAAATACTGCTTTCCGATCGTCTCCAAAAACCTGTTGAGATGATCTTTCAACCATTTCCATTCGTCATCCGGAAGGTCGGTGATGAGCCGGGCATCCTGCTCGCTGTAAGAACTCTGACTCCCGCGAAAGAAAATTTTTCCTCCCACCATGCCGACGCAGGGACGGTATCCCAAAACATCCTTTTCATTTTCGGCACCCGCGCCGCAAATGACGGCGATGCCGCCGGCCATGAATTCAGCGAAAGAATCTCCCGCCTTTCCGAAGACCCAGAGTTCCGGCGGCTCGAAACGCGGATTATGTTTGGTCATGGTCATGCCGCGCGCGCCGATTTCACCGTCTATATAGATTTTTCCCTGGGCCATGGCATTGGCCACTCCGTTGGCGGCGTTGCCGTGGACAATGATTTCCGCTCCGGCATTAAGCCAGCCCACATCATCGGAGACCGGTCCGAACACTTCGATGAACGTGTTGGCGAAGCCCATCGACCCGAGGCGCTGTCCCGACGTTCCCGTCACGTCAACCTTGATCCGCGCGTCTCCGGCCCGCCACAGGCGACCGCCGATGCCGTGCTGACCGTAAGCGGTGATTTCGATGTGACGATAGCCTTCGGCTAAAGCCTGCTGAATCCGCTCTTCGAGCACACGCGATTCAACACGGATTCCGTTTTCCTGACCGGTGATTTTTATCGACTCTTTCTTTGTCATAGTCCCCGCACAGTTTCCATTCTACAGAACGTATTTTATTTTCAATCTCTCGGCCGCGTCGGCATCGGCGATCCCCAGCGCATCGGACATGCCGATCGGCAGGGAGGTCGAACGACCCAGCGGCGCGACGATTTTTTTCAACTCCGTGTCAAAGTTCAAGAACACATCCACAAGACGTTGAGCCACCTGTTCGGGATCCAGCCTGCGGTCCAGACGCGAATCCTGAGAGGTGATGCCTTTGGGGCAAACGCCGATATTACAGATATTGCAGCGGTCCCCCTCGGACCCCAGACAACCGGCCGCCGCCTGCATGATATATTTTCCTGTCTGAACGCCGCTCGCACCCAGCATAATCAGGGCGGCGGCATTCGCCGCGAGATTGCCGTTTTTCCCGATGCCGCCTCCGGCGAACAGCGGAATTTCATTCTGTTTGCCGATTCTGACCAGGTTAAGATACGCGTCACGCAAATTGCTGGCGATGGGATGCCCCATATGATTCATGGAAACATTATAGGCGGCGCCGGTTCCGCCGTCCTCGCCGTCAATGGCCAATGCGGCCGCATAGGGATTCCGGGTCAGATTATTCAGCACCGCCAGCGTCGTGCTGGTGGCGGATATCTTCGGATAAACCGGCACGCGGAAGCCCCAGGCCATATACATGGACTGAATCATCTTGGCCACCGCTTCCTCAATGGAATACTTCGTCTGATGCGTCGGCGGGCTGGGCAGATTTACACCCTGCGGCACGCCGCGGATGGCGGCAATCAGTTTATTGACCTTATACCACATCAACAATCCGCCGTCGCCGGGTTTGGCGCCCTGACCGTATTTGATTTCAATCGCGCAGGGGTCTTCTTTCATCTGCGGAAGGCTGTGAATGATTTCATCCCATCCGAAGTAACCGCTGGCAATCTGCAAAATAACGTATTTCAGAAAACGGGAGCGCAGAAGTCGCGGAGGGCAGCCGCCCTCTCCGGTGCAGATACGCACGGGCATGCCCAGTTCTTCATTAAGATAGGCCACCCCTATCTGCAAACCTTCCCACATATTCGGGGACAGCGCCCCGAAGGACATCCCGCCGATAATCAAAGGATAGATTTCGCGCACCGGCGGAATCCAGCCGTTTTCCCGGCCGACCTTGAGCATCTCTTCCGGCGGTAGAATTCTGCCCAGCAGCGTTCTGAGTTCAAACTCATGACGTCCCGCGTCCAGCGCCGGGTCGGTCAGCATGGAAATCCGGATGAATTTTATTTTATCCAGCAGGCTGTCCTGAACATTGCGCCTTCCGCCCCGTCTGCGGGCTTCGCCGCCCTGATTGACGTGAAAACGAAGCTTGTCGATTTCATCCGCACGCATCGGCATGATCGCGCCGTTGGGGCAGACCATGGTGCACATGCCGCAGCCGACGCAGGCGTGCGCCGGATCGGTGCGCTGATCAATACCGAAATAAACAGACAGCAACTGGCCCGGTTTCTCTTCCAGGCCGATCGGAACCTGCAGGGCGCGTTTACGATGCACGCCCAAGTCAATCGCGCGCACCGGACAAACCGTGGTGCACTGACCGCACAGGGTGCATTTCTCTTTGTTCCACATGATCTGCCAGGGCAGATCTTTTACGCTTAATGCGGATGGGTTAACGGTTCCAACTGATTCCATTTTTCTATCTCCTGCCGTTCACTACGGACAATGACTGTTTCATATTTCATGGGTTGAAAATCCAGATTGACGTACCGGTCCGGAATGGCCGCATCGAGGCCGCACATTTCCGAAGAAAAAGCAAAGACCCCGGGACGACCGCCCACAACCCCCGGACGGAGTTTTTTCGAATCCTGCACCATAAACATGGTTCTATCCGGCAGGCATCCGATGACGCAATTGGGACCGTCAATAATCAACGGGCGACAGGATTGTTTTAATTTCCGCAGCCACAAGCCGTTGGGATGGCGGTCTAGTTCCCCGTCCTTGAGCGGTGTAATGATATGCTTGTACATTTCCATGTTCATCCCCAGTTGATGATGCATGTAATGCAGAATATGTGTAAACGTTTCCGAGTCGGACTGATAGCCGGTATAGCCGGGGAAATTGCGCGACATCAGGAATTCCCTGATCGGAACAAAAGCAGTATTTTCGCCGTTGGTCACCGTCGCCATGCCCTGAATAAAGAACGGATGACAGGCATAAATGTTGATGGCGTAATTGGTGTTCTGGCGTCCCTGGCTGATGATGACGCGCGCCTTCAGTTCTTTGCGGTCCAGACCCAGATACTCGGCGATGGCGAGCGGATCGCCGACTTCCTTGATAATAATGACATCCGGCCAGAAGCTGAAAATCAGCATCGATTCGTCCTCTTCTCCCATCCGGCGCAACTGCAACTGGATCATCATCAGACGAAACTCAATCTCATCCTTGCCTAACCCCTCCCACTCCTCGGGATATTCGTAAACGCGGATGACATAGTTGTCCCGCTTGGGTGTTCCCGCGGGAGGCGTCTTTGCCGGTTTGATCGACAGCTTATATTTTACCATAAAATCGTGATCGATCATGAATCGATCAAGCGTTTTCAGTCCTTCATTGGAAAAAATGCCGGAAAGAATGGGCTGGTTTTTGAATTCCTGAAATTCACTCCCGAGATCGGTCAGAAACAACCCGACGCCCGAGCCGTCATGTCCTTCTTTCATGACATCAATGGCGCGAATGGCAACCATGGGCGAAACCGGATCATCACTGGTTATGGAAAACAGGCGACACATATTTTTTTACCTCCCTGGTACAACACAGACGTACCAATTCCGCTCTTGTTAATTGCCAAAGTCGTGCCACTATTGAGAATAATTTAATTTATCTAAAACATGAATAGTTCAGTACTTTAAATAAAAATCAGGTTCCGCCGGAAACTCAAAAAGAACAATTTTGTTATATCACAAAATAGTGGAACATTTTTGTTATATTTTAAACAAAAGGCGCAGAAAAGATTTATGGCATAGGCGAGATATCTTTATTTTTTTTCCGGTATATTTTCGGATCCAGTCCCATTTTGGAAATTTTATATTGAATAATACGCTTGGTCGTTCCCAGTATCCTGGCCGCCTTGGTCTGATTGCCGCCCGATTCTTTCAGCGCGTCAATAATCAGCAGTCTTTCCTGTGTTTCGACAACGGAGGATAATTTGTTGCGATCCTTGCGGTGACTTTCCCTGTCTTTGACTTGCAGGGATGGCGGCAAATGATCGCAGTCCAGAACATCCGTTTTGGTCATCAATACGCCTCTTTCAA
>JASEHT010000165.1 GCA_030018675.1 Smithella sp. | reverse complement strand
TGAGATTCGAACTCACGGCACCTGGCTTCGGAGGCCAGTACTCTATCCAACTGAGCTAATCGCCCACAATTTGCTCTCTTACTATATCCCGCAACAATCTTCAATTATTAATAATGAAACCGGGCAAGAAGTTTTTCCGGCAATTCAATATCTCCCGGACAATCAGGCGCCGGTTTGGGAGGTATGATCTTTTCCGAGATAATAATTGAGCCATGAGGAGGTTTGATGAAGACTCCAGTCGCAGGGAGGAACGATTTTGTTCTGCAAATGCGTTTCTTCTCCATATTTCTTCAATCTGGCATAGGCCCGGACGTATATGCACTGTTTCTTTCCCGGGTAGACTTCACACCAGCCCTGGAAGCTTCCGCCGCAGGCGCCGTTACGCTGATTTTTCGGGCACTGTGACATCGGACAAAGATACGCAATATCAATCAAGGCGCAATCTCCGCAATCCTTACAATCAAAAAGAACAACTTTAGCCAAATGTTCGAGTTTATGGAAAGCATCTTCCATTTTCGTACCTGAAATTTTTTCACTGATCTTTTTCATGAGGCCGTATAATTTCTCGCCGGGTTTAAACATGATGTTATGAGAGAATCTTGAAAAACCGTACATACAGGAAACCGTGGAATCCGCAGGCCTGTTTCCCCGTTGGGTCGGCGTTTCAAGATTCAGGCCTGTTTTTTGATCACGCTCAAAGTAATAGAATCCATCAGGGATAGGATAATCAAAGTATTTGATCAGATCCGGCCACTGTGAACAGAGAGATTCTCCCTGGCTGATAATTTTTTCAACTTGTTCATATTTGATATTATGCCCGCCGATATGAACTCCTTTGTATCCCATTCCTTTCAAAATAGCGTACATACGAGCAGCGCGCAGGAGCCTCGCGCTCTCTCCCTTATCAGGACTGCTGCGCTCTTTATCCAGTTCGTCAAGAAGTTTATCCGTTACGACCGAACCGGGCAAATCATTGCGGTTCATCATTTTTGCCGCTCCATACGGCAGAATGTATATGTTTCCGATCAACGGAACATTTAAGTCGTTCTGTTTCATAAAGAGCATTACTTCATGAAATTTCCGGGCGTCATATCCCAACTGGGTAATGATAAAACTCGCGCCGGCGGCGATTTTCTTTTTCAGTTTGAAATACTGCGCCATTTGCTCCGCTTCCGTTGCCTTGAAGGGAGAAACAACCGCGCCGGCGAAAAAATCGCCCGGCTGCTGACGCACCATACCTTTGATACCGGGATATTCCAGTCCTCTATTCATTTCCGTTATCAACTGAAGGGTATGGATCGGATCCAGATCAAAGACCGGCGCCGGTCTTCCCTGAAAACCGGATACCGGATAATCACCGCTCATCACCAAAAGATTGCTGACCCCCGCGCGGTTAAGCGCGTATAATTGACTTTCTGTCTGGTTTCGATTTTTGTCTTTACAGGTAAAATGAACTATCGGCTCAATCCCCAGTTCCCGTATTTCAGCCGCCATAAAATCCGCAGACATGGCTGGCGTTCCGCCCGGATTATCCGTCAGGGTTAAAGCGTTTATGATACCCGATTCAGACGCCTGTCGGGCCAGTGAAAGGGTTTTTTCCTGCGCCGATTCTTTGGCCCCTCTGCCCGGGACCAGTTCCCATGTGACGGCAAATTTTTCAGGATCGGACAAAATGTTTTTAAAACTATTTTCTCCTAAAGACATTTTCAATTGCTTACCTTCGTTTTTTGTGGGACGAAAATGACATTATCATAAGAACTTGTCAATAAGATTTATATCTACCGGTTGCAGTTACTGAACAAATTTGATACTTTTTAGCCATGTTTAATCAGATAAGAAAAGTTTTAAAATACTGTCCTTGTTTTCTATCATTGGGTGCGCTCATCCTTTTGGGCTCCCCTGCCTACGCTTCAACAAAAATATTTAATGTGCGTCATTGGACGGCTCCCGATCACACCAGAATTGTTCTGGATGTTGAAGGAGAACCGGACTATCTCGTCAATGAAAAGGAAAATCGTCTGATTTTAAGCTTTAAAAATAGTTCTTTTAGTGAATCGATGCCCGGCGAGATGCAGATCAACAAACCGGGGATTCACAAAATAATTTTTCGCCGTGCTGTTCCAGACGTTACCGAAGCTGAGTTCATGCTGAATAAGCATAAAAAAGTAAACGTTTTTAAATTAAAGGAATTTGAGGGCAAACCTAATCGCGTCGTAATCGATATCATTATCGAAGAAGTTTATCCCGACATCAAAACTATCCCCGGAGCCTACAAGGAAATCATCATCGTTGTCGATCCCGGCCATGGGGGTGAAGATCCGGGCGCTATCGGGAAAAACGGCACTTACGAAAAAGACATCGTGCTCTCCATCAGCAGGGAAATTCGTGATTACATCAATCAGATGCCCGGATATAAAGCGGTCTTAACCCGCGAAGGCGATTATTACGTTTCATTCAACAAACGTCTGCAAAAAGCCAGAAATTTAAACGCCGGTCTTTTCCTCAGTGTTCACGCGGATGCAGCCAGAAATCACAACGCCAAGGGAAGTTCTGTGTACGCTCTTTCCACGGGAGGCGCGAGCAGCGAAGCGGCTAAACTCCTGGCCAAAAACGAGAATCTATCCGACATCTTCGGCGGCGTGGACGATCATGAATCACTCAGCGAATCCAATCCGATCATCATGAATATGTTTCAAACCAATACGATTAATCTGTCAAAAATTTACGCGGAAGTCTTGATAAAACATCTTAAAGGCGTCAACTGCGTCAAATATGAAATTGTCCAGGAAGCTCCTTTCCGTGTTTTGAAATTGCCCGACATTCCCGCGGTCTTGATTGAAACGGCTTTCATTTCCAACCGTCAGGAAGAAATGCTTCTGAGAAAAAAGACTTTCCAGCAAACTCTGGCGTCCGCTGTCTCCGCTTCAATCAAAGAATATTTCACCAACAACAGACCGGAGACCGGGGACAAAATAAGCACAGAGTTATATGAGGTTAAAAAAGGAGATACCCTTTTTTCAATCGCCAGAAGTTTTAATACGGACATCGGCTTTCTCTTAAATTTGAACAATCTCAAACGGGAGGACACTATTTTTATCGGACAGAAAGTTATCGTTCCGGCTCTCAAGGAGCCTCCATTCGAAAAGCAAAAGACGCAATGTAAAATTTACACAGTAAAAAAGGGGGACACCCTTTTCAGTATAGCAAAAAAGAACTCCATCACATTGGAATATCTTCTCAAGATAAATAATATGCAGGCCACCGACACATTGCGCTACGGTCAACAAATAAAGATACCCTGAAGGCAGGGAATATTTTATGAAACCTATTTATAACATCCTCAAACTGGCATTAATATGCACTGTGGTGTGCGTTACAATGATGTCAACAGCTTACGCCTCGGGATATATTTTCGACTGGGAACCTTTTACCGCTGATAAGAGTCTTGTATCAGACACAGCGGATAACAAATCTTTCATCAACGATTCACCTCTTTTGGATTTGTACATTTCGGGTTTCGATAATTTTTATTACGGTGATTTATTATCCGACGACAGAGAAAACTCTTTTAATCAAAAAAATGAAAGAAGTTCGTGGATGGGAAACATAAGAATAAATCTTTCTCCATCCTTCACTATTAGCGATGACAGATACAAAATCTATGCGGATAACGATGAGGCGCAGGCATCAAAATATATCGACGCCATGACCGCCTTAATTTACGATGATTCAAAAATCAAATCCCTGGAAACGATCGGCAAGATGGTCGGACCGCAGATAAGATTTTACTTCGAGTTCTGATTGCCTTTTACAGAAAGCGTTCTTATCCGGGCCGCCCGGTTGCGTTCACCATCAAATTGCTTGACATATGATTTTTGTTTTTTTATATTCAAACATAAGTGTTGTCTTTCTTTTCAAGAAGTATTTCGCATTCGGATTGGCTATTAGTGTTGCAGTCGCAATTCATTTTGGAGTTAAGCGTAAATGCGAAGAGAAATAAAATCAGAAAAGTTATGGTTGTTACGTAGACTCCATGGTCACGATGGCTTTACACTGATCGAGTTGATTGTCATACTGATTCTCTTTTCCGTTCTCGTATTAATTGCCTTTTCAATTTATACTAATAATATTAATAAGGCGAAAGTAACTGTCGCCGAAAATGTGCTTTCTCAGACTAGGGAAAACCTATTCTTATACAATATAGATAACGGCAAGTATCCGGACAGTATTGATTTTAATGATTGTCTGGACGAAAATGGCCGTGTTGTGTTCTCACCGACGTTTTGTGACCAATTAAGAAATGATCTCGACTCCATAGAAAGCTATGCGCTTGATGCTCAAGGTTATGTTGTTATCGCCAGAGCAAAAGACGCTAAACACACACTCTTGACCGTGACTCCGACTAAACTAACAAAATAGGGCGAATGATGATGAATTTTACCAAGCGAAAAAACTATTTCATAGAAAAAAAGTTCCAGACAAAATATTTATTGCTCACAATCATTATGCTCTTGGCCTATACTCTTTTATTCGTCACGATCATTTTCGCCCCCTACATGTTGAAACTTTACCTCAACTATCCTCTGGCTGAAAAAGCCGAAGCGGCAAAAGTGCTATTGCTTCTTCATGGAACTGTTTGGCCCTGGATAGGCGGCGTGATTTTGTTTTTCGGAGCCGTCAGCATATTTATCTCCCATAAGATTGCCGGACCTTTATTTCGCATGAAAAAAACCTTGTCTCAAGTAACGGAGGGGAATCTTAATGCTTCGATCAAATTGAGAAAGTGGGATGACCTGAAAGATCTGGCGGACCATATCAATCTTCTGATTGAGCAGTTGCGTGATTTTGTAATAACTTTAAGAAGCGATTATGACTTACTCTCGGAATACATTCGGGAACTGGAACATCAGGTTGATTCTAAAGTTATTTCCGAAGCATCCGGAAGAGAAATTATCAAGAAAGTTCAGGAAAGCAGAAAAAACATTGAAGCGGTTCTCGAAAAATTCAAATACAACAAATAATTTCTTTCCCGCGCGAATAATTTAAATTATTATTGCTTATGAAATAGTAAAAGCCCCGTCCACTTCAATGGACGGGGCTTTTTGTTTTAAATCCGGCGGCACCTACTCTCCCACACAGTCGCCCATGCAGTACCATCGGCGCGAAGGAGCTTAACTTCCGTGTTCGGGATGGGAACGGGTGTGACCTCCTCGCGATAGCCACCGAAAATTCTTTATAATTGCGTGACAATGCATATCGCAGTATTAATAAGTGTTGAAAATTGAGCAGCAAGTTAATCATAAGACCATGAATATATAAATAATTATTATGGTCAAGCCTCACGACCGATTAGTATCAGTTAGCTGAACGCATTACTGCGCTTACACACCTGACCTATCAACCTCGTAGTCTACAAGGGGTCTTTAGTCTTGGCGTCTCCACCAAGAGGGATATCTTATCTTGAGGTGGGCTTCCCACTTAGATGCTTTCAGCGGTTATCCCTTCCGAACTTAGCTACCCAGCGATGCCCTTGGCAGGGACAACTGGTGCACCAGAGGTTCGTTCTCTCCGGTCCTCTCGTCACATAA
>JASEHT010000164.1 GCA_030018675.1 Smithella sp. | reverse complement strand
CTTTGAGCATCTTGACGCGGACAGGATAACCGCCCAGGCCGTTTTCGTTTTCCTC
Organism: Smithella sp.; assembly: GCA_030018675.1. GTDB lineage: Bacteria > Desulfobacterota > Syntrophia > Syntrophales > Smithellaceae > Smithella. The sequence goes on along the minus strand of JASEHT010000164.1, from coordinate 5,573 downwards.
ATCAGTACTTTTGTTTTCTTTTTCTTCCGTGCTGTAAGGATTGATGATTTCGATACTGCCTTCAATCGTCCCGTATTTCTGAAAGTCGTAAGTATCCACCTTTACGACGCACGCCTGACCCTCTTTCACATAGCCGATATCTTTGTTCATGATGATCGCGCTGACCTCGAGAGGCGTTCCCTCGGGCACGATACCGGCAAGCGGCTGCGCCGTTGTCACGACACCGCCGATTGTTTTGACAGGCAGTAAATGAATATAGCCCGAGACCGGCGCGACAATAAACCGTTTCCCCTGTTTAAACTTCAGACTGCTGACTTCCGCTTCCAGAGTGTTTTGAGCCTGCATATTACTGGAGTAATCGGAAAGCAGTTTCTCCTTGAAATTGCTTTTAAAGGTCTGTATCTCATCGCTGATTCGGGACAGCTTTGTTTCCAACTGTTTCATCTGTCCTTCCTTGGCGTCACGTTCCCGTTCCAGATTCATTCGTTCCCTGACTTTTTCGCGGTAGCGGTTATCCGCCAGTGTGCCGATTTCCACAAGCGATTTCATTCTTTTTTCATCTTCCAGAGTCAGGGATAAGACGTTGTTGATGGTTTCAATTTCTTTTTTAAGGGAATCCAGGGCGCTTTGATTTTCCAGGGCTTCTTTTTCTTTTTCCTTCAAGGTTGAATCATATGCGTCTTTTTGCGCCTGAAAGTGTTTGATCTGTGCTTGAACGATTGCCGATGTCCGGTATTTTTTCTGCGGGGAAAAATTTTGATCGTTGAGGACGGCATTGATTCTATCCATGGATAAACGCGCGTGGTTGAGATTTCTTTCTTTCCCTTCCAAATCAGCCGTATCGACGGAAGGATCCATTTCCAGAAGGACATCTCCGGCCTTCACATAATCGCCCTCTTTGACGTGTATTTTCGTGATAACACCCGTTTCCAGCGGCTGGATAACCTTGACATCGCCCAGAGGAATGATTTTTCCGCGCGCCGAAACCACCACGTCGATTTTGACCAGAAATAAAGCCAGCAGAACAATCATCATCAGCAAAATGATTGTCCACAGAAAATAGGTGCCCAGCGGATTTGTCGGACGCTCTTCGATTTCCGCCAGAATGGGTTTGAAATCATGATGATCGGAATTTTTCATCTGAGCCTGCTCCCCTCCTGTTGTTGATAGAGGTATGCATACAGGCCGTTCTTCTGCATCAAAAATTCATGATTGCCTGTTTCCACAATCTTACCCCTGTCGATGACGATGATCATGTCGCAATCGCGCATCACCGAAAGACGGTGCGCGATGAAAATAACCGTTCTGCCTTTTCTGATCAGGTTTAGATTCTGCTGGATGACTCTTTCCGATTCATAATCCAGCGAACTGGTCGCTTCATCGAAAATCAGAATATTGGGATTCATAATCAATGCGCGGGCGATGGCGATGCGCTGTTTCTGACCGCCCGATAACGAAGAGCCTCTTTCTTCGACATACGTATCATAACCCATCGGCATTTCGGAAATAAAATCATGAGCGCCGGCAACGCGCGAAACCTGAATGATTCTTTCCATGGCGGCGTTGGGCGCGGCCATGGAAATATTTTCTTTGATGGTGCCGCTGAAAAGAAAACATTCCTGAAGCACAATGCCGGTGCGGTAGCGCAGAAACAACGGATCCATATGGCGGATATCGACGCCGTCGAGCATGATGGTTCCTTCCAGCGGCAAATAAAGACGCTGGATAAGCTTGGCTATGGTGCTTTTACCGGAACCGCTACGACCGACAATGCCCACCATCATCCCGGCCTTGATTTCAAAGCTAACGCCATCAAGCACCAGCGGCCCTTCTGGCGCGTAGCGGAAAGAAACATCCTTTGCGGCGATTTCGCCCTTGAGTTCCTTCACCGTGATGGCGCCGCCCACGACTTCCGGCGGGGTGTTGATAATATCGCCGATTCTCTCCAGAGAAAGCCGGGCCTGCTGGAAATCCTGCCACATGCGCACCAGGCGCAGAATCGGCCCGCTCAGTTGCGAGGCAAACATATTGAAAGCGATCAGTTGTCCAACACTCATGCTTTTGTCAAAAACAAGGCTGACGCCGAAATAAATAACGGCCAGCGACATGGTTTTCTGCAGGGTCTGCGACAAGGTCACCGCAATATTGCCCAGATTGGAGAGCCGGAAAGCCGACATGATATATTCGCCGAGATTCTTTTCCCAGTCTTTGATCATCTTACCCTCAATCGCCAGCGATTTAACGGTTTGAATGCCGGTGATCGATTCCACAAGAAAAGACTGATTAACCGCGCCTTTCTGGAATTTTTCATTCAACCGCTCCTTGATCATCGGCGTGGCGATAAAAGAAATCAGCGCGATCAATAAAACAATGCCCATAACAATTAACGTCAAGAAGCCGCTGTAAACCCACATGATAGCGATAAACACGACTGAAAATACCGTATCCAGCAAAACCGTTAGAGAGATATTGGTCATGAACTGCCGCAGGTTTTCCAGTTCACGCACGCGCGCGATAATATTGCCCACCTTTCTGGTTTCAAAATAGCGGAAGGGCAGCGAGAGCAGGTGCCGGTAAACCTTTGCGCCCAGACCGGCGTCAATTTTATTGGCGGTGTGATAAAGAAGATAATTGCGCATCAGGTTCATAATCGTGTCAAACACCAGCACCACCAGGAAAGCGCCCGCGACAACCTGCAGCGTAGTCAGCGCGTGATGGGCAAGAACCTTGTCAATAATGACCTGAATAAACAGCGGTGTGACCAGGCCGAACAACTGAATAAAAAAGGAAGCCGTCACGACGGCGGTAAAGACCGGACGATGTTTGAAGAACTCCTTGAACAGCCATTTCATATTCAGAAAAAATTCAGTTTTTGTAAAGCGGGGGTACACCGCGATAGCCTCACCGCCCCAGAATTTAAGAAAATCTTCCGGGGTCATTTCTTTCGGTTTTTTTTCAACACTATCAAAAACAAAAAGTTTATCTTCTTTTTTGCCGATAAGAATGTGGAATTCATTATTCGGAGAAATAATAATCAGCGGACAGGGATATTTCAGAAGCTCGTCTATGGATTTCAGCTTTTTCAGGCGCGAACGGATGCCGTGATCCTGCAGAATACGCAGCACTTCTTCGCGGCTTAATTCGGCTTCAATAAAATAGCGCCGCTTGACGGCCTGCATATCGATACTGACCGAATGTATTTTTGAGATGACCTCAATACTTACAAGTCCCGTTTCCGCCATATTCACCTTTTAACTCGTCAAAATTTAATTCCAATGACAATTGCTTTTCGTAAACGGCCAGCGCGTGCGCGACAATTATCAGGTCGCGCTCCACCGCCAATGCGTCTTTTTCCAGCTCCAGAATATCCAGATGGCTTCGCTCGCCGAGACTCTGCGATTTTCTGTTGATATCGATGATTTTTTCATATTGCTCGCTGAGATTTTTATAATGAGAATAGGATTTGGAAAGTTCAGCGCAACCGATTTGCAGCGTTTTAATTTCCTTATTCTTTTCGTTGAAAACGAGGCGGGCGTTTTCTTCCGCCTTTTTCAACTCATGCAATGTTTTTTCTCTCTCCCATTTTCGTGCTCCGCCATCGAACAGGGGAAGATTGACATAAAGTCCGACACTATAGTCTGTCGGCCTTACATCTTTTAAAGAATCATCGAGGCTGTTGGGACTGCTGTTGAATAAATCATAACGTCCGTAAATTAAAATATCCGGCAGAAAATTATTGCCCATTGATTTTTTCCTGGAACGATAAGCCTCCATCTCCTTCTGCCGCGCTTTGTACTCCGGTGTTTGCGCAATCGTAACGACTTCATCCGCGACGTCCGGCAGTTGATTAAAAGATAAATTTGCGATTTCCGTATCGTCGGGATAGGATTTACCAGTATAGTTGCTCAGGCTGGCGAAACTTTCACGGATGTCCTTGCGGATGCCGGCAATATCTTTTTGCGAATTGAAAACATCCGCCTGAGCCTTCAGAATATCTTCATAAGAAAACTGCCCTTCCGCGGAAGCTTCTGTCTTTAATTTCAAAATTCCGTTGAACCGCGTCAATATTTCATTGGCGTAGATCAGCCTGGTTTTTGCTTCCACGATCAGACGGAAAATGTCCGTTACGTCCTTTATCGTTTTCTTCAATTCCGCTTCACATTCGTGAACACGGGTATCCCTTAATTTTTCATAGTAGCCTGCTTCAAATATTCTCTTGTACCAGTTGGAGAGATAATATTGTCCGGAAACGGACACGGATGTTTTCCAGGCGCTTTGACTGCCGCCGATGACTTCATTGCCGATCATGTTGATTTCCGTATGCGCGCGATCATCGATATTTTCATATCGTTCCGCGCGTCCGCCGAGTTTGATTTCCGGATACAGCCCGGCAAAATTATTTCTATACTCAGCGTTGGCGATATACACATCCTCGCTTCTTACGCGCACCGAGGCGGAATGACCGATGCTGTCGAGAATCACCGTCCGGTAATCCAGAACATCGGCCCGGCAGATACAAGCCGCAGACATAATCGGTAAAAATAAAAAAAAGCCGGTAACAATGCTGCTAAACTTTGACAATTTATCACACTGACTTACAATTTTTATTTATGATGCTGTACGGTGGAAACCTGTTGCGATTGCAACAATGGCGTGCCTATATCAATTTGCAATCAAGGATGCAAATAAAAATTATTATTCGTTGTAATTTTCTTCCCGGCCCTTTCTATCTGTCAACATTTGTTGAGTCCAAAAACGATAAATGCATTATTAAGTAAAAATGTTTTTATTTTTATGAATTTTTATTGACAAGAAAACAAATATTATTTATTAACTTCACGTCTCATAGCATCAAAATTAGTGACACTCGCTAAGCGCGAGAGAAACGAAGCGCGAAGCGTAAGTGGAACTATCCCCGAAGCGAAGTAGTGAGTCCCAAATTTTAGAAGTGCAGCATACTAAAATTTATTGGACGAACTATCCCGCCAACATTGTTGGCAGGGGCGTATGGGGATTTCAAAAAAGTCTTCACAGAAAAAGTATTACAGAAGTACGGTTGTTCAAATCAAAAGTATGAACTGCTTTAACGGTTCATACTAAGGAAAAAAGTGAGAGTTCCTTTTGATCAACAAAAAAACGCTGTCATCCCGCCCCGCATACGCGGGATGTTACTCCGGCGTGGAATTCCCCGTGCTGTCCCCGGAATTCCCCCGTTAAACAACGGCGGCACGGCCTACAACGGCATTTACGCACTGGCGCAGGAAGACACCAACAAAGACGGCGTTGTCAACAACCTGGACGCCAACTGGAATACTCTTAAAATATGGAAAGATTTAAACTCCGACGGCATATCGCAAAGCGAAGAACTGTTCAGTCTCGAACAGATGGGCATCACCGGCCTGGCCACCAAGGCCACAAACTACACCTATACCTATACCAAAGCCGACGGCACAACCGGCGTCATGGCCGATGTTCATTCGGCAGTAGATACCTTCCATCAGCAGTTTACCGAAGCCATACCGGTATTGCCGGACGTGGAAGTACTTCCCGACATGCAGGGATCAGGGCTGGTC
>JASEHT010000163.1 GCA_030018675.1 Smithella sp. | reverse complement strand
TGTACGCGGGCATCACCGGCGATTTCAACCCGGCGCATGTCAACGAGGAATACGCCAAAAATACTTTCTTCAAAACCCGTATCGCGCACGGCATGCTCACCGCGGGATTTATTTCCGCCATCATCGCCAATCAGTTGCCCGGACCCGGGACCATCTATCTCAAGCAGGATCTGAGTTTCCTCGCGCCGGTTAAGATAGGCGATACCATCACCGGCAGGGTGGAAGTTCTGGAACTGAATGCAGAGAAAAACCGAGTGCGTCTGAAAACCACCTGCACCAATCAGGAAGGCGTTGTCGTGCTTTCAGGCGAAGGGCTGGTCAGTCCGCCCAAAGCGCCGAAAAAGTAATCGCGTTTTCATAACATTCTGAAGAAAAAAAGCAGCCCCCTCGTATTGAGTGGCTGCTTTTTTTATCGGATTCACCGGATTCATCGTTCGCTATTTTAATACCACAACCTCGTTTTTGACTTTCATGGCCTTCAATTCTTTTAATATTTGTTCAGAAAAAACGGCGGCACAAACCACGATGATTGTTTCCGGGGATATTTTTTTTACATGGTCGGCAGGATAAACCCGTTTGTGAAGTATTTTTGTGCCGTGCTTTTTGGGGTCTTTATCCACGAAACCGATAATATCGCATTTTGAAAGATTGGAATTATTCAGCATCCTCATCGTAAAATTACCCGCGCCCCAAATCAAAATTTCCTTATTCTTTTTAATCAAATCATCGATGACAAGTTGTGAAGCGCTGCCTTTGTTCGAAAGGGCGATGTATTTCAGAATTTTATTCCCGGAGGCTTTTCGCCAGTCGGTAACGGCACCGTCGCGTTTGTAGGCAATGTGGATAACCGGATATTTTGTCGTCTCACTTACTTGAATTTGGTTCCTCCCCAGATGGAACGCTCGCAAACCGTGCCGGAACCCAAGATTAATCAGAGAGACTTCCTCGAAATGATTGATGTGCTCGGTGTCGAAAAAATAAAAGGGGACGACATGGTTTTCAGCATACATGGCGGCATCCGGAACCTCGACATAAAGAACGCCTTTGTCGGCGGTCATCGCGATCAGTGCGCTCAGAGCCTTGTCGACGTCCACCAGATGCTCCATGACGTGGCTCAGAATAACGAGGTCGAATTTCTCCCTAACCTTATGTCTGAAAACGGAACCGGTTTGAGCCTTGATGCCGTTTTTAAGCATATTCTTGACGCATTTCTCGGAAGGGTCGAGCGCCGTCAAATTTTTGTAGCCGAGTTTTTTCATCGCCAGCAGCAAGCCGCCGTTGCCGGCTCCGACATCCATCACCGAAACGTTTTTATCCCGCACAATCGTGCTGATGGTTTTAGCCTGCGAGGCGTACCTGGCGCTTTCAATTACGGAATATCTCATCTCGTATTTGGACATGTCCGCGTAATATTTATCGTAGGTTTTCTGTTTGACGGGCGTGTCGGCGTAAACGAAACCGCAGGCGCAGCATGATACAATATCGTATTGTTTGGCTTCGGCTAGCAAATGGCCTTCCGGCAGGATAAACGACTGCGTATGCAGCACAAAACCTTCGGAAGTGTTCAGACAAACCGGACAGGCGCGCAATAGGGTTTTAAGCGGTAAAATTCGTTTCTTCATTTAGAAAATCGTTAAACGTAGTTTTTTATTTCATGCAGATTTCTGATTTTTTTTGTGTTGCCCGCAAACGTGTCATCGGCATCCAGCAAAAGGGAAGGCGCACCGTAAGCATCGGCCATGGCAATGTCGCTGTCGAACGTATCCCCGACGACGAGAATATCTCTGTTCTGTAGATGCCAGTCACTGCAGAGCAGGTCGAGCATGAAGGTTTCCGGTTTGCCGATGATGATATCCGCTTGCCTGTCGGCGGCGCGTTCAAGCGCCGCGACAATCGCGCCGCAGCCGGGCATGAGCCGGGAATTCTCCACCGGATAATTCCGGTCCTTGTTGCATACGATAAACCGGCAGTCTTTGTTTCTCAACAGATTGAGCGCGGCCGTCATTTTCGCGTAGTCAAACGAATGATCAAGCCCCACAACGACCGCATCTGGTGATTCTTTTTCGCCAACGCATGTGATGCCGTGCCGGGTGATTTCATCTTTCAGGCCGGAAGTGCCGCAACAGTACACTTTTTTGAAATGGTTTTGTTTCAGATAAATGCCCGTCGCGTAGGCGGAATTGTAAACGGCCTGTATTTCAGGCCGGAGATTCATTTGCTCAAGCTTCCGGTGAATGTCTTCTCTGGACTTTCCAGAGTTATTGGTAAAGAAAAATACCCTGATGTTTTTTTCTTTCAGATAACGCAGCGTCTCGATAACGCCGTCAACGAGTTTGTCACCGGTATAAATGGTGCCGTCGAGATCGAAGGCCACGGCTTTTATGTTTCCCACTTTTCAACCTCTCAGAAATAACAATTTTTTCAACGATGATCGTCAAACATAAAGTGAAGGCGTCAAAAACTCTACATCGATGCTTTCCATGATCCTGGCGAGGGTTTTTTTAACGGCTTCATTGCGCAGGACGACATTATCATCGCAGAAAAGAAACTGAATATATTCCTTCGGATAATTCTTTGTGTCATCCGCCGAATAGCCGTCGAATCCGGCAATATACGCTTTCGGATAATTCATTTTCACAAGGATCTTCAAAAGCATCAGCACCGGATTGTCCCTGATCAGCGTGTCTTCCATCACCAGCGAGCCGAAATTGAATTTGTAATCTATTTTCTTGTTTGACTCCGAAACATTGGAAGTGCAGATCACCTTTATATCGCGTTCTTTCCTGTAGATTTTATTGAAAAACTGACTATATCGCTTGGCATTGCCCATAAAGACATAGTCCGGGCTGTAGTCATCATTGATAAAATTGATGGTAAGGATAACGGGTTTTTTCTTTTTAATAAAAGCGCGAAGCCGGTCCGAATGCGTTTCGATGGATTTGCCCGGCGCCAGGATAAGGATATCCCGTTTCCCCAGCGCTCGGCCAAGCGCGGCATAAGCGGCCGAGTCGTCGATCACCTTGTTCTGATAATCGAGGTAGAGATTTTCCATGAGGTCCCGGTTGAAGGTCAGCTTTTTATCCGGTTCTATTTTCGTGATAATCTCGTTAATGGACTTGACGGAGAGCGTTTTTTTATCCAGCAGGTTGCTCACGTAATCCGGATGGCAGTCGTTGGACGCGGCCATAAAATGCTTAAACGAATATCCCCAGTACTTTTTCGCGTATTCCTTCATGACATCCACGTCGATGGCTTCAAGAAGCTGGTCGATATGATATTTGCCGCCATAGTTTTCGTTGATGTGCATCGCCAGCAATTCGGTACAGGCGTTCCCTGCGCTTTTGCCCATGCCGTAGAGCGAACCGTCCACCACAAGTCTGCGGTCGGATTTAACCGCCATCAACTCGGTGCAGTTCGCGTATGCGAGCTGAAAATTGTTGTGCGAATGATATCCTATCAGAATCCCTTTGGGCAGATTTTTATCCATCAGATTGAAATAATGCATCATTTCTTTTTTGTGCATCAGTCCGTAGGTGTCCACGATAGAGATGGAATGCGGCTTGAGTTTTTTCACTTCTTTCAGCAACGCTTTCATTTCCGCGTCCGTGTAACCAGTTACAGATACCGGCTGCAGGAATATTTTATAGCCCTTCTTCTTCAGCGCGGCGCAGAATTTAAGCGCCTCGGCGGAATCTTTCTTCTTGAAGATAACGCGTATGCCGTCCAGCACGGAATCCTTCTTGTCGGAAAGCGCCTCGATGCCGCACGTTCCGAAATCAATCATCGCCAGAACCATCGCGCCTTTGATGTCGAGATTTTTGAATACAGGCTTGAAGGAATCGGTATCCGGCATAATGGAGCGGTTTTCATCGTATATTCTTCTGTCGTCGAGAAAACCGATTTCGATAATGTCTGTGCCTGCCTTATCCAGCCTGCTGATAATGCTTTGTATGGTGCCCATGCCGAAATTCCAGTCGTTGACATAGCCGCCGTCGCGCAACGTGCAGTCGAGGATTTTAATGGAACGCATTTTTAATCTCCCTCTTCAATCGGTTTGATGATCATACATTCTCTGAATGTTTTCCGGTCCAGAAAAGGATGCATATCCTCCAGCGGCGGTGTAAACATCCGACCGTTGCCCAGACTTCTGGAAGCCAGCTTCGGCTCGAAATTCTGTTTCGGATTCAGCGCCACCTCGCATAAAACCGGACCTTTCATTTTCAGCACTTTGTCCAACACGGGCTTTATCGAAGCATTGTTGCCGATTTTCGCGTACGTCAGGCCGTAGGCGTGTGCTATTTTCTCCGCGTCGGGAAAACTGACGCCGGATTCCGCGTTGACGCCCACCAGAGGCTTGCCGAAAAAAGAACTCTGCGTCTGCCTGATAGAATGATATCCGTCATTGTTAAAAAGAAAAATAGCGATATTCATTTTATGGTGAACGATCGTTTGCAGTTCCTGAATATTCATCTGCATGGAGCCGTCGCCGGCGATACAGTAAATTTTTCTGCCCGACGCCATGTGTGCGCCGATGGCCGCGGGAAGATCGTAACCCATCGAGGCGCAGCCGGAATTGGTGTAGAGCCGCTGGCCCCTTTTGATGCGTGCCGCCTGAAACGTCACGACGCAGGCGCTGCCGTTCGCCGTAACGACAATATCGTTTTCCCGCAGTCTTTGCGTCAGTTCGTCCACGAATAAATAGGGATTGACTTTCGCCCGGCCCGCCGAACCCGGGCCGTTGATATTTTCAAACTGACCGCGAATTTTCCGGCAATAAGCCATCCACGTTTTCTTCTCCCGTAACGGTTTCGATTTTTGCAGAAGCGATTTTATAAAATCGGCGACATCCGCGTGAATCGCCAAATCGGGCCGAACCGTCGGTTTTTTCAGTTCGTTGATGTCAATATCCACGACGATTTGATGCGCTTCCCGCGCAAACGTTTCCCAGTTGTAGCTGATCTGCCGTATGTTTAACCGGCATCCCAGAACCAGCACCAGATCGGCGTTCTGCGTGATGAAATTTCCGGCCCTGTTGCCTACCGTTCCCGGCCTGCCGAAAGAAAGCGGGTGACTGTCCCACATGATATCATGCGCGTTCCAGGCCGTCACCACCGGAACATTCAGTCTGCTGATAAGCTTGTGAAAATCTTCAAAAGCGTCGGAAGAACGAACCGCCGAACCGGCCAGGATGACCGGCCTTTCCGCTTTTTGAATTTTCTCCAATACCTTCAGGACGGTTTTTTCGCTGACTTTCGGCGCGATTTCCCGGCTGTCTTCCTTCGGATTGTATGGTTTCAGTTTTGTCGTGTCTATGACGGCGCCCTGAACGTTGAGGGGAATATCCAGCCAGCACGGCCCCGGCCTGCCGTTCACCGCAAGATAATGCGCTCGTTCCAGATGATAAAGTATTTTATCGGGATCAATGACCATTTCAGCGTATTTCGTCATCGGCGCGACAACCCTGACGATGTCAAATTCCTGATCGCCGAGCTGGCGGAGCTTTAATCCCGTGCTCCTCGCTGTCGTGTTAAAACGCACCTGCCCGGAAATGATAAGCATCGGCACGGAATCCAGCCAACCGCCCAGCACGCCGGTCATGGCGTTAGTGCCGCCCGGCCCGCTTGTCACACAAACAAGCGCGATTTGCCGGT
>JASEHT010000162.1 GCA_030018675.1 Smithella sp. | reverse complement strand
AAAAAACTGGATACCGGCCTGCGCCGGTTTGACAAATAGTATTTGTAATTTTCTTGTAGGGCGCGCTTGGCAAGCGCGCCGATTCGGACTGCTCGGGGAGCAGTCCCTGCAGTAACCACATCCATCTTTTCTATCGTCAGGGTAATATAAAGATTTGGAAAAAAGATTTGAACAAAATAAATAATATAATTCCATCAGCCGCGAAAAAAGGAGCCTTCCTGGCGCCGCTCGCGGGGATTTCCGATTTGCTGTTCAGAAGGATGGCGCGGGCGCAGGGTTGCGCACTTGCTTACACCGAAATGATCAGTTCCAACGGCCTTATCCGGAAAACCGACAAAACGTACGAATATCTCCGGACCTGTTCTGATGATCGTCCGCTGGGCGCACAGATTTTCGGCGCCGATCCGGAGATTATGGCCGAAGCCGCCCGTATTGTTGAGGCAAGCGGAGTCGATTTGATTGATATCAATATGGGCTGTCCGGTGAGAAAAGTGGTCAAGTCCGGCGCAGGGGCGATTTTAATGAAGGATCCTGCCCTGATTGCACAGATAGTACGGGCAGTGAAAAAAGCCGTTAAAATTCCGGTTACTACAAAGATTCGCTCCGGCTGGAATCGCTCGTCAATCAATGCCGTGGAAGTCGCGCGCATCATCGAGGACGCAGGAGCCGACGCCATTACTGTGCATGCCCGCACAGCCGATCAGGGTTATAGCGGTCAGGCCGACTGGAAAATCATTGCTTCTGTCAAAAAAGCCGTTAAAATTCCGGTTACTGGCAACGGTGATATCCGGCAGCCGTCGGATGCAGTCAACATGCTGAAAGAGACGTCGTGCGACGCTGTCATGGTAGGGAGGGGCGCCTTGGGGAACCCCTGGATTTTCAAAGGGATTGCCCAGATTTTCGGAGAACAGCAGGAAAACTACATGCCTTCGTTGGACGAAAGGCTTGAAATGATTGAAAATCATTGGCAAATGGAAGAACAATTTCGGGGAGAAAAATTATCCCGCAAAACTTTTCATAAGCATATTCTCTGGTATACCAAGGGGTTGGACAATTCGCACAAGTTTAGAGAACTGGCCGGAAAGTTAAAAGACAAAGAAAGTATTCTCCATGAACTGAATGAGTATTTCCGGTCTCTAAAGACATGTGAAAGTTAAAATAATACCTTGACATTGAGGTTACAAATTGGCATAAAATAAGGCAAAAGAAGCTTTTAAAAATCTATTATTTTCATAAGAAAGGATGCGTTTTACTGTGGAACTGGAAAAATTTGCCAAGCTCGAAGAGAAAATTAAAGTGGTTGTGAATGAAAAAGTTTCTTTAAAAAAACAAATTCATACATTGGAGGATACATTAAAAAATAAAGAGGCGGAAGTAGAAGGGCTAAAGTCTAAACTTAAGGCATTGGATGAGGAAAGGAACAGCGTACGCGCAAGGGTAGATTCACTGCTTGATTTAATTGAGGATGTCGATTCAGCAAAATAAGCTTCCAGGGCGTGTGTTTTGAAAAACAGCTATAACATAACGATTTTAGGCCAGCAGATTTCTGTTTTAAGCGATTCTGAAGATGAGCAGGTGGCCGAAGTTGTTCAGTATTTAAATAAAAAAGTGGATGAAATTATGCGTTCCGGCAACGGCTTAAGAACTTTGAACGTTGCCATCCTGGCGGCTTTAAACATTTCAGAGGAATTGTTAAAACTAAAAGGAGTCAATAAGGAGCTCTGTTCGAAATTGGAAGACAGGGCTGAAAAATTAATTCAACTTATTGAGGAAGCAAGTTAGCGAATTTTTTAAGCCCCTGCGATGTGCGTGATTAACATTTGTTTTTGAGCCAACATTTTTGAACTGGGGACCTTTCCTTGATTGTGGTGTGCATGTCCGCTTTAACCTGAGCTGGTCGGGAAGCAGAAAGCCTAAAACAACCAATACCGGTGCCCACCTTGTAAAAAGGTTCAAAATCGTGATTAACACGGCATAGGCGGGGGTCTTTTTATCCCCGTTCCAACAGCCAGATCCTTTCCGTCTCTTAAATAAATTTGAAAGTTAAACACCCGCGGTAAAGCATCGTAAAAATAGATGCTTGCCGGGGTTAAAATATAGCTCTGCCGGGAAAATTCTCTATGCGGATGGAACGTTCGGGTCGGGAAATGGATTTTCCGGAAGGGCACCAAGGAGGAAATATAATATGTTTGATGCCGGTTTTATATCAGTGCTGGTTTTGGTTGTAGCGGTCGTTTCAGGTATTGTCATCGGCTTTATCTTAAAGCAGTCCATCGCCGCCAAGGAGATTAGATCTTCGAAGAATTTAATGGCGCGCATGGCGGAGGAAGCCAAGAAAGAAGCGGAAACGATCAAAAAGGAAGCCGTTCTTCAGGCCAAGGAAAATCTGCTGAAGGTGAAGGCCGAATTTGACGCCGAGGCGAAAGAAAGAAGAAATGATTTTGATTCAAGAGAAAAACGAATTCGCTCCAAGGAAGAAAATCTCGACAACAAGACCGACGCACTGGCGCAAAAAGAGTCTTCCATGGAGAGCCGGGAAAAATCGTTAACGAGCAAAGAGCAATCGCTGGAAGATAAACGCCGCAGGCTTGACGCGACGCTGCTCGAACAGCAGGAAAAGCTCGAAAAGATCGCCGGAATTTCGCCCGAGGAAGCAAAGACGTTTTTGATTCAGTCGATGGAAACGGAAGCCAAAAAGGATGCCGCTGCGCTTGTCCGGAAGATTGAGGACGAAGCTAAATTAACTGCGGACAGAAAAGCGCAGGAAGTCATTGCTTACGCGATTCAGCGCTACGCCGGAGATGTCGTGGCGGAAAAAACGGTCTCCGCGGTTAATTTGCCCAGCGAGGAAATGAAGGGGCGCATTATCGGTCGCGAGGGACGTAACATCCGGGCGATTGAAGCGGCAACGGGTATTGATTTGATTATCGACGATACGCCCGAAGCTGTTGTTTTGTCGAGTTTCGATCCGGTGCGCAGAGAAGTGGCGCGCATTTCACTGGAGCGTCTGATTCAGGACGGGCGGATTCATCCCGGTCGTATTGAAGAAATTGTCAAAAAAGTCAGGACGGAAGTCGATCAAATCATCCGGGAAACGGGAGAAAAGGCGTCTTTCGACGCCGGTGTCCATGACGTTCATTCGGAATTGATAACTTTACTGGGTTCTCTCAAATACCGCACCAGTTATTCGCAAAATGTTTTGCAGCATTCCATTGATGTCGCGTATCTGACCGGCATCATGGCTTCGGAGCTGAAGATGAATGTCCGGGAGGCGAAACGTGCCGGACTTTTACATGACATCGGCAAGGCGATTGATCACAAGATCGAGGGAACGCACGCGGCCATCGGCGCCGATTACGCCAAGCGTTTCGGGGAAAATCCCCGCATCGTTCAAGCGATTGCCACGCACCACGACGACGGGCGCAATAACACCTTGCTGGGCGTGCTGGTGCAGGCCGCGGATACGCTTTCCGCCGCCCGACCGGGCGCGCGCCGTGAAATGCTGGAAACCTATGTAAAACGGCTGGAAGGTCTGGAGAAAATTGCCAATTCCTTTAACGGCGTGGATAAGTGTTTTGCCATTCAGGCCGGACGTGAAATCCGCATTCTGGTGGAAAACGAAAAAATATCCGAAAATGACGCGACGATGCTTTGCAAGGATATCGTCAAGAAAATTGAAAACGAGATGACGTACCCGGGACAGATAAAAGTTACCGTTATCAGGGAAACCCGGGTTTCCGATTTCGCGAAATGATTTTTATCTGAAGCGGCGAAAAGGAAAGTAATAAATGAAAATATTGTTTATTGGCGATATTATCGGCAGTCCGGGAAGGATGGCGGTCAGGGAGCTTTTGCCCGGTCTGATGGCCAAGAAAAAAATTGACTTTGTCATCGCCAATTGTGAAAATGCCGCTGCCGGATTCGGCGTGACAAAGAAAAATATGGAAGAACTTTTTAGCTATCATATTGACGTGCTTACTTCCGGCAACCATATCTGGAATAAAAAAGAAGTTTTGGAATTCATCGGCGATTATGAAAAGTTGCTGAGGCCGGCCAATTATCCGGCGACGACTCCCGGTTCGGGCGTTGTTGTTGTGACCGCGAAATCGGGTGATCAAGTGGGCATCATGAATTTGGCGGGGCGGGTATTCATGCAGCCGATTGATTGTCCTTTTGTAACGGCTAAAAACAAAATCGCCGAGTTGAGAGAAAAAACAAAAATAATTATTGTGGATATTCACGCGGAAGCCACCTCGGAAAAGAAAGCGCTGGGCTGGTATCTCGACGGAGAGGTGTCCGCCGTGTTAGGTACCCACACGCACGTGCAGACGGCGGATGAGGAAATTCTACCGCAGGGAACGGCCTATATCAGCGACGCAGGGATGACGGGGCCTTTCGATTCGGTTATCGGTATTGACAAAGAAGTCATAATCGAAAAATTTCTGACGCAGATGCCCAAAAAATTCGATCTGGCCAAAAACGATATCAGGATGCAAGGGGTGATTATTGATATTGATCCGGAAAGCGGCAAAGCAAAAACGATCGAAAGAGTCAGCGTCAAACTGAAAGATTCGTAAGAGGCAGAAGATGAAAAGCGCCTATGATGTGTTGAAAGAAAGAGGTTTCATCGAGCAGGTAACGGACGAAACTTTAATTAAAAAGTTTTTTGAGACCGCTCCCGTGACCTGTTACATCGGTTTCGATCCCACGGCGACCAGTCTGCATATCGGCTCGCTTGTGCCGATTATGGCGCTGACGCACATGCAGCAGAGCGGCAACAAGCCCATCGCGCTGGTCGGAGGCGGTACCGGTTTAATCGGAGACCCGAGCGGCAAGACGGAAATGCGTCAGGTGCTTACCCGTGAGCAGATTGATTACAACGCGCAGTGTTTGGGAAAACAACTTTCTCAATATATGGATTTCTCGGACGGCAATGCGCTTTTACTGAACAACGCTGACTGGCTGACCAAAATCAACTACATCGAATTCTTGCGCGACATCGGCCGGCATTTCAGCGTCAACCGGATGCTTGCGGCGGAAAGCTATAAAATCAGAATGGAGAAGGGCCTGAACTTTATCGAATTTAATTATATGGTCCTTCAGGCTTATGACTTTTTTTACCTGTTCCAGAATTACGGTTGCGCGTTGCAGATGGGCGGCAACGACCAGTGGGGTAATATGCTGGCCGGAACGGAACTTATCCGCAGGATTGGAGCCAAAGACGCCCATGCCTTGACGTTTCCGCTGATTACCACCTCGCTCGGCCAGAAGATGGGAAAAACCGAAAAGGGAACCATCTGGCTGGACGGCACGCTGACCAGCCCTTATGAATATTATCAGTACTGGGTCAATTGCGACGACGCCGATCTGGAACGGTTTTTAAAACTGTTCACTTTTCTGCCGCTGGAAGAAATAAGTATTGTGAAAAATTTAAAGGATGCTCAACAGAATATGGCGAAAGCGGTGCTGGCTTTTGAGGCGACGAAAATAACACACGGAGCAAAAGCGGCTGAAGAAGCGTGTTGGGCTTCTATGGCAACTTTCCATTCCCGTTCAGTGAGTGCGGATATATTTCCTTCCAGTGCCATTCCACGTGAATTGCCTGCATCTATGTCGGAAAAATCCGGGGTTAAAACAACTTTTGAAGCAGATCACATTAAGGCTCTTCCCCGCTATAAAATTCCCCGCCAGGATCTGG
>JASEHT010000161.1 GCA_030018675.1 Smithella sp. | reverse complement strand
ATTTTTCAGTTCTTCCAATCCCGCGCCCGTTTTGGCCGAGATTTCCAGCATGATCGTGTCAGGCGGAAATATGGCTTTGATTTCGTTCGCATCCAACGCGTGCGGCAGATCAATCTTATTGACAGCGGCAATGATTTTCCCCGATTGATTCTTTTCAATGATCATTTTGTCTTCATCAGAGATGTTTTGGCTGACATCCAGCATAATAATGATCACATCAGCATCGGCGATACTTTCCCAGACGAGAGAAATGCCTTCTTGTTCGATCGCGTTTTGCGGTTCTCTGATTCCGGCGGTATCGGTCACGCAAACGTTAATCCCGCCGATTTGAATGGTATCCGTAATCAGGTCGCGTGTTGTTCCCGGTATATCCGTGACAATCGATTTCTTTCTGCCGGTGAGCATGTTCAGCAGGCTTGATTTGCCCACATTCGGTTTGCCGGTGATGATTACATTGACACCTTCCGTATAGGGTTTTGCTGAACCATAGGACGAAAACAATTTCTCTGTTTTTTCCAGAGCCTGACTGATTTGCGGCGGGATGACCGGTTTTTTTTCGTCTTCGGTATCTTCGGCAAAGTCGATAGCCGCTTCCAGCTGGGCCATGGCTTCTATTAAAAGCCGCCGCAGGTCTTCTATCTCCCTGGATAGAGAACCCTTGAGTTGCGCCAGTCCCATGGCGAACGCTTTGGCCGATTTGGCGGAAATCATTGCCGCGAGCGCTTCTGCCTGCGACAGATCAAGGCGGTTATTCAGGAAAGCCCGTTCGGAAAATTCTCCCGGGCGTGCGAGACGGCAGCCCAACACCTGAAGTTGCGTGAGAATGGATTCGATGAGGACGGGATTTCCGTGACAGTTGATCTCGACAACGTCTTCGCCTGTGAAGGAACGGGGTTTGCGCATGCAGGAGATCAGCACTTCATCAAGGACGGTTTTGCCGTCGGCGGAAACGAGGTCGCCATGATAAAGCCGGTGACTGATCCAAGAACATTTTTTATTGGACGGTTTAAAAATCCGGCGGGCAATGTTCGGGGCTTCGGGACCGCTGATCCGGATAATGCCGATTCCGGAAACACCGAAAGGCGTCGCGCTGGCTGCTATGGTGTCTTGATGAAGCACGATCGGACACGTCCCTCTCTGCTGTTGCCGTTAAACTGATTTTGAATTAATCGCGTTTCTTTTCTCTGGCGCGTCGGGTGTTTCCCGCTTTCGCGGGAAGGATGACGATTTTTCTGAATTTTCCTTCTCCGCGGCTTTGCGTGACCAGAGACTCATCTTCCTGAAGGAATAAATGAATGACGCGGCGATCGTGTGCGTTCATGTTGGACAGCGATACGGGTTTTCGGGTCTTTTTTACCTTCTTCCTGATTTTTTCAGCCAGATTCTTCAGAAATTCTTCTCGGCGTTGCCGGTATTCCCCCGAATCAATCAGGATCATTTTGTGTTCGCCGCTGACCTTATTGACGGCCTTGTTAAGGATGTACTGAAGAGCGTCGAGTGTCTGACCGTGCTTTCCGATCAGCAGACCGCTTTCATCGCCTTCAATGCTGAGAATTATTTTTTCTTTGGTTTCACTGACCTGTGCGCTGTATTCCGGCGAAATTCTCTTTAAAATACCGTCCAGAAGATCTCTCGCCTGCTCCGCACCGGAAGATGCGGGAATATAGATTTCTTCCGGTTCCGTTTCCACCTTTGTTGGTGTTTGTTCAGTTATGATTTCTTTTTCAATTTTTTTCCGCGGTTCGATTTTTGTTCTTGTTTCTTTGTTCGGTTCCGGCGGTTTATCGGCAAAGGAAAAATCCATATCCAGCGCGAGCAGGGAAGCTTTTATTTTTGCCTTCTTGGAAAACAATCCCAGAAACCCCCCGGATTCTCCGGAAATAATTTCGATATTTAATTTTTCGCGGGGCACTCCGAATTGCAGGCACGCTTTCTCGATGGCTTCGTCGATGGACTTTTCTTCAATTTCTATAACGTCAGAACTCATTTTTAAGCCTCATATCTATAGATCAATCAGTTAATTTTTTTATTGATGTAGACCTGCTGTCCGATGCTGAGAATGTTATTAACCAGCCAGTAAAGAACCAGACCGGCCGGAAAATTCAAGAATATAAAAGTAAAAACAACAGGCATGATCAGCATGATTTTGGCCATGTTGGGATCGCCTGTGGTGGGCGTCATTTTCTGCTGGATGAATTGTGTCGCGCCCATGATGATCGGTGTAATGTAATAAGGATCCTTGGCCGATAAATCCTGAATCCACCAGAACAGCGGCGAATGGCGGAGTTCAATCGCGTAAAGGAGCGTGTTGTAAAGGCCGATAAACACGGGAATCTGAATCAGGATGGGCAGACAACCGCTGAAAGGATTTACTTTATGCGACTTGTAGAGCGCCATGGTTTCCTGTCCCAGTTTGGATTGGTCGTTTTTATGTTTTTCCCGCAGCGCGGTTATCTTGGGCTGCAGTTTCTGCATTTCCTTCATGGAGCGGTAGCTGATATTTCCCAGAGGCCAGAAAACGGCCTTGATCAGGATCGTCAGCAGAATAATGGCGACGCCGTAATTGCCGACATATTGATGCAGGAACTTGATGAACATCAGCAAACCGATCGAAAGCCATTTCAACCCCGGTATGAAGGAGTCAAATTCAATGGCTTCCTCCAGAGACAATCCCTCTTTTTTGAGTAGGACGTAGTCTTTCGGGCCGATAAAAAGATTGTATTGTAAAGAACCGGATTGCTGCGCCGGTATGATATTTTTTGCGCCCTTAAGATTTATGGATACCATATTGGCGCCGTCTCTGGACATATTCACACTAGTCAGCGAGGGATCCTGGGGGATCATCACGGCCATGAAATATTTTCTTTCGAATCCGCCCCAGGAAACGTCGGGACCCAAGGTTGATTCGGCTGATAAATCCTCGGCCTTCTTCCTCTTGATGGCGTTTGACACATAGACCACGGGGCCGAAATTGCTGTATTGGTCAACGGTTTTCGTCGGATCCACGTATTCGTACCAGTTCAGATAAGGTGTCTGTGTGAGGGGTTCGTTCGTGAGGTTTGATATTTTTACATCCAGCGTAATCGAATAATTATCGGGATTGAACGTGTAAATTTTTTCCACGCTGATTTGATCAAACGTGCGGGAAAATACCAGTTGCTGCGCATCTTTGTTTCGCGTCACGGCCAGTCGGACCGCTTTGCTCTCGTATACCGAATCGGCGCTGATGTCGTCCATGGATTCTGGAAATGTCAACGCGAGCGGATAGGGCATATCGTTCTGAACTTCGACGAGCTCAATCAGCGCGTCGCTTCTTTCCGGAAGAGGCTTCCTGTTTCCGGTGGCAAAATTTTTGATTTTGGGCCAGATATCCTGGACGCACTTGGTGCATTCCTCCTGATAATTTTTCAGTTGAAATGATTTCAGCGCGGCTCCCCGGGTGGAGAATACAGCGATATAATTATCTGTCTCTACCCGGATGTCTCTCGGAAGATCCTCCCGCTTAACCGATATCTTTCTTTCCGCGGGTTTCGCAACCGCCGCAACGGCAGATGCATCCGGTTGCTTCGCCGCGATTTGTTCGGTGGTCTGCGTTTGTTCCTCGGCGGGAACACCGACCGGCGGTATGTATGGTTTGGCGAAAAAAATCTGATAGGCGAACAGAACAGCCAACGACAGGACGACAGCCAGAAGGGTCCTTTTATCCATTGAAAACCTCTCTAATTTTTTACTTGACGGGATCGTAACCGCCAGGATTTAGGGGATGACAGCGCAGAATTCTTTTTGCTCCCATGAAAACGCCTTTTATCGGTCCGTGCATTTCAATCGCCTCAACGGCATATTCCGAACACGACGGATAAAAACGGCAACATGACGCAAAAAAGAAAGGTGACAGGCAGGTCTGATACAAACGAATGATAACAATAAAAACTTTTGTAAATATTTTTCGGAACATATTTTAGATATTGTCTTTCCGCGCGAAGAGTTCCTTCATCTCGTTACATGCTTCTTGATAAGTGAGGGGCGGCACATGCCTTTTGGCCATGATGATGACATCATGTTTGTCGGGAAACAAGCCCTTGTTGAGTCGAAAAAATTCTCTGATGAGTCGTTTGATTCTGTTCCGTTGTACCGCGTTTCCCGTTTTTTTTGTGACGGTAAGTCCGAGTCTTTTAACCCCGTGGGTATTGCCGCATGTTACGATCGTAAAATGTTTGGAACTTCTCCACACCCCCTGTTGATAAATTGCTTTAAACCTGCTTGTGTTGGTTATCCTTTCCGGTTTCCGGTAAATTTGTTGCTTCTGCATATTGACCTGACCACCCTTGAATGGCTAAGGCTCCGGATTTACACGGCTAAACGTTTTCTGCCTTTGGCGCGACGGCGGCTCAATACCTGCCTGCCGGCTTTTGTTGCCATTCTGACAAGGAAACCATGCGTCTTCTTTCTTTTGGTATTCGATTTATTGGTCAAAGTCTTCTTCATAAGTAAAACCCCTATAAGTAATAGGGTAATGCGTTAATCACAGCTGGGTTGGTTTGTCAAGGCTAAATTGGCTCATTATAATGATTCACGCTATGATCTCAGCAAGCTAAAATCACGATGCAAGACATTTGTTGAAAGAATAACCAATTCGTGTCATATGACCTAAAGGCTGGAGAAGATCAGATGATCGCCGGTCGGCTTTGAGCTGCCGGAGGAAAGTCCGAGCTCCGCAGGGCAGGATGGTCGCTAACGGCGACCGGGGGAGACCCCAGGGAAAGTGCCACAGAAAAAATACCGCCCCGCGAAAGTGGGGTAAGGGTGAAAAGGCGAGGTAAGAGCTCACCGCTTTTCCGGTGACGGAAAAGGCAGGGTAAACCCCATCCGGAGCAAGACCAAATAGGAGAACGCATAAGGGCGGCCCGCCCGATGTTCTCGGGTAGTGTCGCTAGAGGCGGCAGGCAACTGTCGTCCCAGATGAATGATCATCGTCGCGTCCAGGGCAACCGAAGCGCGGAACAGAACTCGGCTTATGATCTTCTCCTCGCCTACTTTAATGGGGTTTGATAACTGAAAAAATTCTGTTGGACAGAAATGCTGTTATAAGTCCTTCCCTCGGTTTCGCGCTTCCTGATACAGTCTCCAGACGCACAGACCTATCGCAACAAAAAAAGAAATCAGCATAAAATTCGGCGTCGTTCCCAGAATTTCATCCACAAGATAACCGATGTACAAAAAGAGGAACGAAGACACGACAATCGCCACTCCCCAGGCCGACAGCATCATGATGCCGCCGATGGACTCAAATTGTTTCCGGGTTATGCGGGGTTTTTCTTGCGGCATGTTTTATCCTGTGTTGTCAACGAGGACATTGAAATGTGTGATTATAAAAAAATGTGAGAAAATATTTTCACCGTTTGTAAAAAGCTTAGTCTATTTGAATAAAATTTATAAATCTCTTGACCAGGTCAATTCCGGTATCGGTAAAGATAGCAATTAGAACCACCATTAAAATGAATATGATGATCAATTCAACATAGCGTATTTTTTTAAATTTTCTTTTAAGCGCGAGAAGAATAATGCTGCCGATAATCAAAACAATCAGGTGAACGATAGGATATTTTCCCACGGGGCTCTCCTTATGTAAAATAAAAAATATGCGATTAATCAATGCCTGCCGAATTTAAAATCAGTCGACTTTGCGGGGAATATACATGATATCCGGTGAAAGT
>JASEHT010000160.1:5486-5715 GCA_030018675.1 Smithella sp. | reverse complement strand
TTAAAGGCCAACTGGGTTCAGGCGGTGTTCAGGCGAAAGTCCGGGTGGATGATTTACGGAAGCCTCAATTCATCGGCGAGTTCAGCGCGAATACGCTCAATGCCGCCGATCTGGGTTTGCAAAGCGACGAAGGGGATGTTGTGTTGCGCGATGTGAAAGCGAAAATTGCCTTCAGGGATAAAACGGTTTCCGTGGAAAAACTTTCGTTCGGTTTGGGGGAATCCGACTT
>JASEHT010000160.1:0-5476 GCA_030018675.1 Smithella sp. | reverse complement strand
AGCCGGAAGTTTCATTGAACCTGGACACCTCTTATCTGAATTCGGATGACTTGCTGCGCCTGATTTCCCTGCGGCAACCGAAGAAAGAAAAACCTTCTTCCCTGGTGTTGGGCGCAACCGTGACGGCGCAAGCCGGCAAATTGACCGACATCGATTTTACGGATCTCAGGGCTGTTTTGAAATATTCACAGGAAATTCTTGATTTCGAAACGCTGGAGGCGAATTGCTTTGACGGGAAATTCAAGGCGAAAGGGAAGGTGAAGCTTCAATCCGGCGGAAAAAATCAGTATGACGCGGATATTTCGATCGGCAGAATGTCGCTGGATCATCTGCAGAATTACATGGACATCAGTGACAGCACGATTACCGGGCGGTTGACGTTGAGCGGGAATGTAACCGCCACCGGCGGCACGTTCGAGGAGCTTCAGAAAACGGCGAAGGGGAAAATTCAGATCAGGGCGGAGAAGGGCGTTTTGAAAAAGTATTCCGTTCTTTCCAAGATATTTTCTCTTTTGAATGTCCTGCAATTGGCGAGACTTAAACTTCCGGATGTGACAACGGAAGGAATGGCCTACAACGCGATGACCGCCGATATTGCAATTCAGGAAGGCGTTTTGTCTTCAGACAATTTTTTTATAAACAGTGATTCGCTGCAGTTCTCCAGCACCGGTAAGGTCAACATGATCAACCGGAAGCTTGATCTCATCGTCGGTGTTCATCCTTTGCAGAGTCTGGATTTCATCGCATCGAAAATTCCCGTCGCCGGATGGCTGATTACCGACGAGAGGGGAAAATTAGTCACGTTGCATTTCAAGGTTGGGGGCGTTTGGGACAACCCCGACGTCAGTCCCATGCCCGCAAAATCAATCGGCAGGGGGACTCTGGATATTTTCAAAAAGATTTTTCAATTGCCGGAAAAATTGATTACCGATACGGGTGACGTTCTTCTGGGGCGCTAGAGATTGTTATGCCCGGGCTGTCTTGCCGTAAGCGTTGTCCTCCGGCTCATGATCGCGTCCCCGCTCTCCGATCACGATTCTCGCGCCGGGCGCTTCCCGGCGTGAATAGATGATAAGTGTGCGAACAAGATTCTTGTTGAATTTTCCTTTCTCCGCTTCTTCAATCAGCAAATCGATCGCCGCCCGGAGGGAAAAAGGCCTGCTTCTGTAAGGCCGTTCCGAAATCAGGGCGTCAAGTGTGTCCACAACCCCGATCAACTGGGAATATTTGTTGAGCGTTTTGATTCCCAAAGGATAGCCGGAGCCGTCCAGCCTTTCATGATGCTGAAAGGATGAGAAAGCATATTTGCTGTGATCTTTGCCGAAATAATAATGCAGAAGCACGTGACCGATTAACGGATGCGTGACCAGAACTTCTCTTTCATGGATTGTGACGGGCGTGGTTTTGTCCAGAATCCCCAGCGGAATGCGGGACTTTCCAATGTCATGAAGAAGACTCAGAAGAATGGCCATGTCATGGGAGAATACACATTTGATGGAGTGATCGAATGATATTTTACCCGCCAGTACCGCAATCACAAGAACATGATGATAGGTGTAAGGCGAAAGCTTTTTCATAAAAGCCAGTTCGGATAAAATTTTTTCCGGCATTTTCATTTGGCTGATGCTGCGGATGATTTTCCGGTTGACCTGCTCCGGATAGAGAATATTGAGATAACGCTTGTCTTGGAAAGTATGAATCAGGTCTTTCATCAACCAGGTGTCTTTAAGGGGTTTGTAGATGATTCTTCCCGAAAGGATGGCGATGTTGTCGAGGGTTTTTCTGCTGATTTTTTCGCCGCCTTTTACCAGAAGCGTTTTGTCAATCGCGTATAAATCATTTTCCAGTTTCATATGCGTTTCCTCCGATGGGATTGTTTTCATATTTGATTTATCATTTTCTGTCAAACATTTTGCCAGGGGATGGGAAAATTAATTTAGTGGCCGGTATGGAAAAAAATTGATTTTCAAATTTAAGGCAAGTATAAGATTTCCCGGTAAACATGTTTTGCTCGAGAGAGCGTGATTCGCGCGAAGGCATCACAAACGTTTCGAAATTCTGCGTTCCGGTGCTACCGACAAGGGGAGAACTTTATGAATAATTTAAAAGGAGATCGTGAACATTGGGGAAGCCGCGTGGGATTTATTCTCGCCGCCGCGGGCTCGGCTGTGGGGTTGGGAAATATCTGGCGGTTCCCCTACATGACAGGCGAACATGGCGGAGCTGCTTTTATCGTAATTTATCTGGTAGCTGTTTTCCTCCTGGGCTATCCCCTGATGGTCAATGAAACCATACTGGGACGCGCTTCCCAGCGTGATCCCGTAGGCGCTTTCAAGGCTTTGGCTTCCGGCACTCCGTGGTGGCTGGTGGGAGCATTGGGTGTTTTTACGGGGTTCATTATTCTTTCCTATTACGTTGTTGTCGCCGGCTGGTCGGTTGCCTATATTTACAAGGTTGTAATCGCTATTTGTACACCCGGGATTGACAATGAGGCTGTCTTTAGGAGTCATATTTCCAGTCCCTGGGAACCGATTATCTGGCAGGCTGTGTTTATGCTTCTTTGTGTCGGGATCATCGCTTCCGGCGTGGTGAAAGGAATTCAACGCTGGTCTCTGATTTTAATGCCCGTATTATTTTTTATTTTACTCATTTTGATTGTGAGGTCGGTTACCCTTCCGGGAGCTTCGGAAGGTCTTGTTTATTATCTGAAGCCGGATTTCAGCGAGGTCTCGGGCAGAACAATTCTGGGGGCCATTTCCCAGGCGTTTTTCTCTTTGAGTCTCGGTATGGGGGTCTTTATCACTTACGGCAGTTATTTAAAAGATCATGACGAGATTCCGGGCAGTACCGCGTGGATAGCCGGTCTTGATGTTCTGGTTGCTTTAATGGCCGGTTTTATCATATTTCCGGCCGTGTTTGCCTTGGGATTTCAGCCCGGAGCCGGTCCCGGCCTCGTTTTTATTACACTGCCTGCGGTATTCGCCCAGATGCCTCTGGGGATTGTTTTCGGCGTTTTATTTTTTATTTTATTGACCATAGCCGCTTTAACTTCGGCCATATCCCTTCTGGAAGTGGTAACCTCCTGGCTGATAGACGAAAAAGACTGGCCGCGGAAAAAAGCGGCTGTGCTGATGGGGTTTGTCATCTTTATTGTGGGTATTCCGGCGGCTTTGGGTTACAGCGTGTTCAGCGGGGTTACGTTTCCCGGACTGGGAAAGGATATTCTCGACACCTACGATTGGTTTTCCAATAGCATATTCCTGCCAGTAGGCGGTTTGCTGGCGGCAATATTCACGGGTTATGTCTGGGGGGCGAAAAAAGCTGTGGAAGAAGCAAATAGGGGGAAAACTGCTCTGACGATTGGAAAACTCTGGATCTTTCTGATCCGTTATGTTGTGCCTCTCTTGATTGCCGCCATCCTGATTATGGGCATCCACGATTCATTTGTGAAATGAACGCCTGTTTTACGGCAATTTTTAATAGAAAAATGGAGGGAAATCATTGCTCAAATAATGATCTTCCTCCACAGAGCACTTTAAATTATTGTGAGACTCAAATTTCAAAAACGAATACCCTAAAGGGCACTATAGGTGTATTGAAATTTGTAAGTCGAACAATCCCGCCATTAGCGGAGGGTATGATACCCAACGCCCCTTGGGGCGGAATTAGGGTCCATGGTTTTCCAGGGGTTCATACTCGTGATTCCAGAACAATCAAAACCTGATCCGTTTTCACGGAATCGCCTTCCTTGACCTTTATTTCCTTCACTGTTCCGTCCGCCGGCGACTGCACGGGAATTTCCATTTTCATCGCGTCCATGATGACAACCTCATCATCCGCATTAATTTTATCAGCTAAATTAACAACTATACTGATTATTTTTCCGGTCATCGGGGCCTTTATTTCAATGCTCATTTTCGCGAATCTCCTTTTTTTGTTTTATATTTATCCATGATTTGCCTGTTTAATACCCAAATTGTCCGGTTAGGTCAATAAAATTATAAACTTTCATTAAGTGGAGGAATAAGTAATAAAAAGTAGTAATAAGAAATAATAAACTTGATTTTTCATAACAAATGGTTTATTGCGTCGCTGGATTTATAAGGAGGATATTATGTCGAAGGATTTGATGAATACCAAAGAAGTCGCCAAGTATCTAGATATTCACGAAAAGCAGGTCTATCTGCTGATTAAAGCAGGCAAAATTCCGTGTACGCGGGTTACGGGAAAATGGATTTTCCCGGTGCAACTCATTGATGAATGGCTACAGAACAGCGCGCAGGACGGTTTTCAGCTGGCCAGAAAAAAGGTGAATGAAATTGAAGGAGCTGTTCTGGCTGCGGGAAGTAATGATCCGGTATTGGATATGCTTCTTACCGCCATCAAAAAGGATCATCCCGGCTTCAATATTTTTTCCGCCAACACCGGCAGTATCGGCGGACTGGAGGCGCTCAATTCCGGTCTCACGGACATTGCGTTTTCCCATCTTCTAGATCCGGATACCGGTGACTACAACGTTCCCTATTTAAAACAATATTGTCCCGAACAACATCCGGTTGTCGTAAATATGTTTTACCGTCAGGTGGGATTCCTGATTCATAGATCCAAGGCCAATATTTTTAAAGGGTGGGACAGCCTCACGAATACGAAGATCAGATTCGTCAACCGTCAGGCCGGTTCGGGCATCAGAATCATGCTGGATAATGAATTGAAGAACAGAAAGATATCCGCCGCCAATATTTCCGGGTACGAAGACGAGGTTTACACGCACTTTGAAGTCGGTCTTTCCATAGCATCCGGTGAAGCGGACGTTGGAATCGCCTCTGCCGCCGTAGGCAAAATTCTGGATTTGAACTTCCAACCACTCATCAGCGAGCGTTTTGATATGATTCTCGATAAAAACACTTTCTTTCAACCGGTGGTTCAGACTTTTATCGAAACGCTTCAATCGGACAAATTTAAAAATCGCGTGGGTAAAATCGGGAATTACGATTTCAAAGATGCGGGACGCATTCTGCATTCTTAATAACATATCAGGAATAGATTATTGGAAGGAAACAGAATTAATATGTCGAGAGTCGTTAAAATATCAATCCTGCTGTCCATCGTTACTATCTCTTTATTTATTTTTTATTTCCTGCGTGGCCAGAATATGGAATCCAAAAACCACATTATTCTGGCGACAACCACCAGCACGCAGGATTCGGGTTTGCTGGACGTTTTGATTCCAATATTTGAAAAAAAGACGGGATATTTTGTGAAAACCATCGCCGTGGGTTCCGGTCAGGCCATGAAGATGGGAGAAAAAGGCGAGGCCGATGTCATGCTGGTGCATTCGCCGGATGCGGAGAAAAAATTTATTGAAGACGGATACGGCGTCAATCGCCGTTTGATAATGCATAACGATTTTGTTATAGTCGGCCCGGCTGCCGACCCGGCGAAGATCACGGGCATAAAATCTTCCTCGGATGCGCTG
>JASEHT010000015.1 GCA_030018675.1 Smithella sp. | reverse complement strand
TGTTGAAGATGGTGGTCTTTCCGCTTCCATTGGGGCCGATGATTGAAAATATTTTATTTTTTTCAACCTCAAAACTGATATTATCAACAGCTTTGATGCCGCCAAAGGAAATGCTCAGATTTTCCACCTTAAAATGCGCCATATCGTTTAACCTTGAAGCAACTGTTTGCTACAGCCGCATGATGAATATTGCCGTTTAAGGCGGGGCAGATGCCCCGCCTCCGTTTTAATGATTACTTCTTTTTCCATGTTGCCAGTTCGTTGGGTGTCCAGTCCTGGAGCAGGATATAAGAAGCGTTCGGCCCGCATTTCTGGATCTGGATCGAGTCAGTACCCTGGTGGATCTTCGGGGTCCAGGTAATCTTGGGCCCGATAGTCTGATGGTTTGTTAAGGAATTCAACTCCCTCAAGGCGGCATCCCTAGTCAGTTTCGGCCCTACGCGCTTGAGTGCCTCCACCAGAGGATCGGCAAAGACGACACCTGCCAGATAGAAGGTGCCCCACCGTTCTTCAGGGGCATACTTCTTTCCAGCCTCCCTGTACATGTTCATGAGAGGATGATCCGCTGTGGGCGTCATGCCGAAAGCGCCGGTGATGACACCCTCCCAGAGACCGCCTGTGATCTTGAACATCAGCCCATAATCCGACAGGGTGTTGGACGATACCCATTGAGGCTTGAAGTCGACTGTGGCAGAGGTCTTCAGGGCAATGGTAGCTATCGTGGGATTAACAAACATCATGACCACATCGGCCCCGGATTTCTTGAATTTCAACATCTGAGAGGAGAGGTCTTTCTCTCCGGGTTCAACCGGAATCTCCTCCACGAATTTCATCTTGTAGGTGGCAAGCCTTTTCTTGGCCCCTTTAAGCCCATCCTTACCATAGGCATCGTTCTGGTAGAAGAACGCTATTTTCTTTGACTTGAGCTTTTCCACTACATATTTCGCAAGAATGCTGCCTTCATCTTCATACAACGGGTACACGGCAAACAAATAGGGTTTTACCGGAAAGACAAAGTCAGTAATAGCCGCTGACGGCCCCACCCAGATTATCTTATTTTCTGCGAGGTAGTCCATGACTGCCAGACCGCAGGCTCCGCCCACGCCACCCACAAAGGCAAAAACCCCGACTCTTTCAACGAGTTCCTTGACGACCGCCTTGGTCTGGGCCGGATTGTACTGGTCATCCCGGATGAAGTATTTTATTTTTCTACCGTGGATACCGCCCTGCTCATTGACGACATTGAAAAGCAATGCGCTCCCTCTGGCCACCGAACCCCATGGCGCGGCAGGTCCAGTCTGCGGCCCCCATTGGCCAATGCGGATTTCCTTATCGTCATATCCCGGCCGGGCGGCGGCATTGGCGAAGGTCGAAACGGCTAAAAACGTAAAAACAATCATAAATGCAAACACTACCTTTTTCATAATACCCTCCTTCCTTGAGCGTTGAGCTTTTTAAAATAAATTACTTCCTAACCCTCTCTCTGTTAACATCTTTAACCCTTGTACCAGTTTCCCTTTTCTTTCAAAAAAGTGAAGCTGTAGTTGTATACGCTATTCGGCCCCGAGGTGGTAAACGTGACATCAACTTCAACCTGGACAAACTTTTCCACGCCGGGATAGTTGTCCCGATTATCGTTATCCCGCAGCCGGTGAATCCTTACAATTTCGTATGTATTGATTTCCGCAGGGGGATATTGGGCGATATCCTTCAGAAAATCTTCATAGGTGAATTTTTTCTTGTAATCGGAAGACGGCGCGAGCAGCGCATAAACCTGAGGAAAGTCTTTGCTCTTCTCCGCTTTAAAATACGCGTGCGCCGTCTGCTCAATCGTGTCTTTTTCGAGAAACATCGCCACCGCATTGCGTGGAGTATCCCAAAACATAAAAGCAGACGCAGCAAGAACGACTAAAGCGACTAAAGTTATTTTAAATGCTTTTCTCATCGATATTCTCCCGTCCGCTTCACGTCCTGATGATGACAAGAAATATTACACCTTCTTAACATAGTGCTTTGAGAACAGGCCGCTAGGCCTGATTGTGATAATAAGAATAATGACTACAAAAGCGACGATCGGTTTCCACTCCGGCCAGGCATAGCCGAAGAAATTCTCAATAATGCCCAGGAACAGACCGCCGATAACAACACCGGGAATACTGGTTAAGCCGCCCAGAACCGCCGCGGCAAATGCACGCATAAAAGGTTCCATCATGAAATTCGGATCAAGCACGGAGCGTGCCGCGAAAAACATTGCCGCGATGGCCCCGATCATAGAGCTGATCCCCCAGGTAATGGAAAAAACCCTCTCGACTTTTATGCCCATAATCTTCGCGGCGTTTGTGTTCTGCTGCGTTGCGCGCATGGCAATGCCCAGCCTCGAATAACGGAAAAACAAAAACAGAAGCGTCATGATGACGATGGATAAAATAAACACGCCGATCGTCCATTCGTTCAGCGCCAGGCCGGGAAAAATCTCGTACTTTTTATGAATGGAAAGAAGGAAGGGGAAATCTTTTTGTTCCGCACCCCATTTCCAGCCGGCAGCTCCCATCAGCAGCATTTCAGCTCCGAGCGTAATGATCAACAATCCGAGCACCGTGGGGTTTTTCGCCGGACGTAAAAAACAGAACTCGATGGCCATACCCAGTAAAAGGGCAAAAATCATCGTAGCCGGGAAAGCTATCCAGAAGGGGAAGCCGTAAATAACCATAATATGGTAGGCGACAAAAGTGGCGACCATGCCCATCTCGCCCTGGGCAAAGTTTATCACGTCGGAGGTCTTGTAAATAATGGCCACCGCAACGCCGAACAGTCCATAGCAGGCTCCAATGGCCAGACCTTCTATTAACAGCATTTCGAACATGAAGTTGCTCCTCCCGCTTCTTTAGAACGGCCACGTCTTCCAATACTTTTTGATTCTTATCCATATGCCGAACATGCCCAACGGTTCAAAAATGACAATCGCAATCATGATCAGACCCAGAGCGATGTGAGAGAAATTGGCCAGCCCGATGACGGTAAACCATTTTCTCGATATGGCGACCAGAAGTTCTCCCAGGTAAGGCAGATTTTCGACATTTTTCAGCAAATCAAATTGTAAATAGGTGATAAGCACCGCGCCCATGATCGCGCCCATGATCGACCCCAGTCCGCCGACCGTGATCATGACCAGAAAAACAATCGAAAGAATCAGGTTAAAAGAAAAAGGATCGAAATATCCGACAACAAAACCGTACAGGCCGCCCGCCACGCCGGCATAAAAAGCGCTGACGCCAAAAGACATGGTTTTATAAATCGTAAGATTAACACCCATGACTTCTGCGGCGATATCATCGTCGCGGATAGACATAAAAGCCCTGCCGATGCGGGTTTTCATCATATTTCGCGCGGCGATAACCATCAGGACGGTGATGATGAGAATAAGATAATAAATCTTTACATCACCGTTGATCACCCAGCTTAATGACGTATCGGGAATTCCCAAATCCAGCGGGGGCGCGGAAATTCCCATTCTGCCGCCGAAAACTTCCCATCGCCCGATGATATGCATGATGGTCAAACCGAAACCTAAAGTGGCGATGGCCAGATAAGGGCCTTCAAGCCGTAAAGCCGGAAGTCCGATGATGAAGCCGAAGAACGCGGCAATCAGCGCGGCGATAATAATCGCGGCGATAAAAGGCAGATGCAAGTGCATCATCAGCAAGGAGGTCCCGTAAGCGCCTATGGCGAAAAATCCCGCGTGCCCGAGGGATATCTGTCCGGTGTAGCCCACCAAAATATTCAGGCCCACCGCCAGAATGACATGCACCATGATGATGTTTAAAAGATATACATTATAAGAAGGCAGATAAATGGGAAGAGTAAAAAGAAAAATCAGGAAAGCAATGGACCAGAACAGAATCGTGCCGCTTTTGAATAACTCAACATCTTCATAGTAATCGCGCTTCATGTCCATAAGGTGACCACGCTACTATTGATACTAAATGTTGGGTAGCAATTGATTAAATCTGTTTCAGATTCATCTGTCGTTTGAAAAAGATATAACAACGCGCCTGGAATGTGTCAAGAAAATTTATTTTTTTGTTTGAGAGCGTTGGAAAATTATTGGCCGGTAAGAAGCTTTTTAAACCAGGGATAAAACAGCGTAACGCTGGCATCCTTCACCCAAATTCGATATTTTTCTTCCAGAGGATTCATATTTAAGATTTGAGCCTGACAGGAACGGGCGCCGACGATGGATATCATCAGGCTGTAAAAGCAATAGATGAACATTTCGATTTCGCGATTCGATCCGCGCAGCGCAAGTTTCTCCTCCATAATACGCCGCATGGCCGCCATGCTCATGATAATAAAACGATAGCCCGGTATTTCTTCGAGATCACCAATATTCACCGCATTCAGCGCCGCGATACGTAACGCATCAGGCTTCTTCATGGTATATTCAAGCATGCGGTCAATAAAAAGTCCGAAGCTGTCGCGTAAAGACATGCTCTCCAGTCCGTCGAACCACGCCTCCTGAATCGGAAGGGTTTCATTATAAATGGATTCGGCCATCGCGTAAAAAAGATTTTCCTTGGAGCCGAAATAATAATGGATCATCGGATGCTCCACACCGGCCTCCTTGGCAATCATGCGGGTGCTGGCCTGCTTGAAGGAATGAACCATGAACACATCTCTCGCCGCCTTCAGGATTCTTTCCCGAACGTTTCCTTCGACGGCCGAACCTCTACCCGTATTCTTTCTTGTTTTTTCAGGACGCGCAGCGACCTTCTTTAATTTTTTATCAGTCTTACCCATAAAATGATTATATCATAAACCAAACCAATTGGTAAATATATTTTTATTCATTGACCGGCGCCTATAGGCTGTATTTAAAATTATTAGAAATAAGCATGTCCAATAAATATTTATATTATTGTTTATATTGATATTTTATAACATATTGGCTGTGCTGGGGAATGAATAATTTTTTATTTATAAAAATGTGTTGACAGCCATCCTTTTTTTTAGTATTTACCAACCGGTAAATCAAAATAAGTTTCAATCAAAATCAATTGGAGGTAAGTTTAATATGGCAAAATTTAATGTTCCCAGTGGTGTAAGCGTCAATGAATTCTTTGAAAAACATGTGCCGGAGCAGTTCAACGAGATTACCGCCGGCGCCAATCTTTCTTCCCTGGCCGGCAAGGAAGTCAATCTTCAGTTCAATGTCAATGATCATAAATATTGTCTGAAAATTAACGACGGCACCAATCTGGAAGTTGTCAAAGGCGGCGTTGATAAACCATTGATGGCTCTGGCGTTGTCCGAACAAATCTTTCTTGATGCCGTAACCGGAAAAATCGAAGGAATGATTGACCGCTTCACCGATCCTGTCGAAATCGCGGACCCCGTCCGGCTCAAAGCCCTGATGGATACCAAAGGCACCTTAAAGCTGACCCTGAAGAATGGTGCTGATAACATTCCCGTTACCATGATCTTCAACGGGGAAGAAAAACCTGCTGTGGACATCAGTGTTGACCTTAAAGACTGGATAGCAATACAAAACAAGGAAACCACCGGACAGAATCTTTTCATGAACGGCAAGTTGAAATTCGCAGGCGACATGACTCTTCTGATGAAACTGCAAACCCTGATATAAAACCGGGGATCATGAGATAAAGATTCATCTCTACATCGAACGTAAAAACATGAATGCCGGAGGTATCACAGAAAACCGTGGGGGGTCTGGGTAACAACACCTCCGGCATTTTTCAAAAAAGATCAATCGGTCGATTTCCAAAGAAAAAAGCCGGAATGTAAATAAAAACGGTACGACCTATACTCAAGGAGAAGATTATGGAAGATAGAGAATTTGGTTTCAGCTTGTCTGAGGAACAAAGCAGTATGAAAGATACTGTCGCAAAACTCGTCAAAAGCATGGTGATGGGCAATCCGGCTCATGACATGGATGAAGAAAGAAAGCTTTCCCGGGAAGTCATCGATAAAGTCTGGGAATTAGGCGCAACGGTATCCATGGTGCCGGAAGAATACGGCGGATACGGCATGGAATATTCGCCGATTATGAATTCCATATTTCTGGAAGAACTTGCTTTCGGTGATATGGCGCTGGCAATCGCCGCGACGCTTCCATCCACCTTTATTTACACCATTCTGCAGATGGGAACCGAAGAACAGAAGAAAAAATACCTGCCGCTTTACTGTGATCCGGCTTACAAAGCCTGCACCGTAGCCGTGAATGAACCTCGATTCGGATTTGACGCCGTGTCTCTGGAAACAAAAGCAGTCAAGAACGGCAGCAAGTACACGATCAACGGCAAGAAATGCTTCGTGCCCATGGCCAAGGATTCCGGCCATATGCTGGTGGCCGCCGACGCTGACGGGAAAATGGATTTATTTATTGTGGACGGAAACAATCCCGGTCTTAAAATCGGGGAACGCGAAAAAAATCTGGGATTGTACGCCCTGGAAAGTTATCCGGTTGTACTGGAAAACTGTGAAGTCCCTGCTGATGATCGTGTCGGAGGAGATAACGGGTGCGACTACAGCAGATTCCTGCAGAAGACCCGTATCGCCCTGTCCGCCATCGGCACAGGCATGTCGCGGGCGTCTTATGAATACGCGCGTGATTACGCTAAAGAAAGGGTGCAATTCGGAGAACCCATTGCCAGCAGGCAGTCCGTTGCTTTCATGATCGCGGAAATGGCTTATGAAGTTGACGCCATGAGGCTGATGACCTGGAAAGCCGCATCCGCTCTGGAGGCTGGCCGTGATGCCAAACGCGAATCTTATCTCGCAAAATTATATGCCGGAGAAATGACGATGAAGTTAACCGATTACGGCGTGCAGATTCTGGGTGGACACGGGTATATCCGGGAAAATCCCGTGGAAAGATATTATCGCAACGGTAGAGGCATCGCCATTCTTGAAGGCATGGCCACGGTATAGGAGGAAAATCATGATTAATCTGGAAATGACACAAAAGATGATGGATGTAAAAAACGGCATGAACAACATGGCCTCAAGCATGCTTCGGCCCATATCAAGACATTACGACGAACGCGAACATGAATATCCCAAAGAATTGGACGTGTTCCGTTCAATAAAAATCATGAGCCGTCCGAAAAAGAAAAAGGAGGGCGAAGAAGCAAAGCCCGAAAAACCGGGACCGAAGAAACTTGGAACAAACCTGTCAACGGTTCTCGTCATTGAGGAGTTGTGCTGGGGAGATTTAGGGATGGTTCTATCGTTACCGAATGCGGGGTTGGGAAACGCCGCCATCGTAGCGGTGGCCACAGATGAACAAATGGAGCGTTTCGGCGACAAATGGGCGTCCATGGCCATTACAGAACCTGGTTCAGGTTCCGATTCCGGCTCTATTACAGCTAAAGCTACTTTGGACGGCAACGAGTGGGTGCTCAACGGTGAAAAAATATTCGTCACCTGCGCGGAACGAGCTGATGTGGCAGTTATCTGGGCCACGGTGGACAAGAGTGCCGGCAAGGCCGGGATTAAATCGTTTCTGGTGGAAAAGGGACGTCCCGGATTCAAACTGGAGAAACTTGAGCACAAACTCGGCATACGTGCATCGGACACGGGAACTTATGTTCTGGATGATTGCCGCATACCGAAAGATAATATTCTGGGCAGTGCTGAAGTCAAGCAGTCAACAGAAGGGTTCAAGGGCGCGATGAAAACATTCGACAACACCAGGCCATTGGTAGCGTCGATGTCATTGGGAGTGACCAGAGCGGCTCTCGATCTGACGCGGGAAAAAATTGAAGAAAGCGGCATCAAACTCGACTATGAAAAAAATCCCAATAACATGAGCGCGATTGAAAAAGAGTTTTATATGATGGAAGCCAATCTGGAAGCGATGCGCCTGCTGACCTGGCGCGCGGCGTGGATGATGGACAATGGAGAGGCCAACAGCCTGGAAGCTTCCATGTGCAAAGCGAAATCAGGAAGGGACGGTACGTTGATCGCTCAGAGATGCTGCGAGCTTCTAGGACCATTGGGTTTTTCGTGTGAAAATCTTGCCGAAAAATGGATGCGGGATGTGAAGATCACGGATATTTTCGAGGGCACGGGACAAATCCAACATCTGATTGTTGCCCGAAGCGTTCTCGGATACTCCAGTAAACAACTTAAATAAACCAAAATCTTCTCCCTGTTCTTCTTAGTTGTGCCTGCGCCTGCTTTTGGGCGCGGGCACAACTGTTTCCGACGCACAAAAATTTCTCTCTGAAAAGACGCTGCCCGCCTGCCGGCATAAATTGATTTTCCAATTTCGCGAAAAGGCTGTTCAGAACAAGGCATTCGGCGAGGAATGCTGCAATTAAGACGTGCCATTCAAAAACAAATGTGTTATGAATCAGATCCATACGGGGGGGGGTTATGGCAGACAAATCAAAAATGGGGATGGAGTTCCCCGTTTATACTTTTGCGGTTGAAAAAGACAAGATCGTTGAATTCGCCATGGCGGTCTCCCTCAAGGAAACCAGGGAACAGATCAACCCGATCTATTATGACGAAGAAGCTGCCCGCCGGGACGATTATGACGGAATACCGGTCCCTCCGACGTTCCCGACCTGTTCCTTTTTCTGGACGGGCGGCGGACTGATGGGAACCATCGAAGCGCTGGGAATAAACCTTGGCAGGCTGTTGCATAGAGAAGAAGAGTATGAATATTTTGGGATGATTTATGCCGGCGACGTGATCACCCGCACCATGAAAGTTATTGACATGTTCACCAAGGGCAAAGGGAAAAGGGCGATTGATGTAACGGTTCTGGAAACGCAATTGATCAACCAAAAGGGCGAACTGGTGATTAAGTATCGCACAACACTAATGGAAATATAAGAGGTCATGGCTTTAAAATACAGCGACATAGAAATAGGCAGTGACATGCCCGAGTACGTTACCGTTCCTCTGTCCAGAACGCATCTGGTGCGTTATGCCGGCGCTTCCGGTGATTTTAATCCGCTTCATCATGATCAAACATTTGCTAAGATGATCGGCATGAAAAATATCATCGCTCACGGCCTGCTCATCATGGGAATCGCCGGTGAAGCCATCATTTCCTGGATAGGAACCAAAAATTTAAGGAAATTCGGCGTTCGTTTCCTGAGCATGACAGAACCTGTTGACCTGGACGATGTAGAAAAGACAAAGGATAGAGCCACCATAATCATCAAAGGAAAAGTGATTAAAAAGTATAAAGAAAACGGCGAAAATAAATTTGAGTGCGAAATAACCGCTCAGGATGCACTGGGCAGCAAAAAACTCTCCGGATTTTTCATCGCCCGCTTGCCTGAATAACATTAATTGATCCTTGCAACATTCCGCCTCGAATCTTTATCAATCTCAACGATTGCCTCCATCTGTCCTTTCGTGCTACGCTTCCAAAAAAATTTAATTTGATACAGATGAATATTCAAGACCTGAACATTGATATTATTGTTATCGGCGGCGGCGCTGCCGGCCTGATGGCTACGGGGCGGGCGGCGGAACTGGGTGCCAAAGTTCTGCTTTTGGAAAAAACAGACGGCCTGGGCAAAAAAATTCTGGTCAGTGGCAAGACCCGCTGCAATTTAACCAATGCCGCTGAGTTGAATCATTTTATTTCCATGTACGGGAACAACGGCCGCTTTCTTTTCAGCGCATTTCATCATTTTTTCCGGCCGGAGCTTCTTGATTTCCTGAATCAGCATGGCCTGGAGGTCAAGGTGGAGCGCGGGGGCAGAATATTCCCGGTCTCCGATGACGCCCGCGATGTTATGCGTGCCTTCAAAAAATATCTTTCCGCAAATAATGTTCAGATTAAATTCAACACCGGCGTTACTGGAATTATCGTGAAAGACAACAAAGCCTGCGGTGTCAAAACACAAGACGGAAATTACTCCTGCAAAGCCGCCATCCTGGCAACAGGCGGCGCCAGCTGGCCTTCTACCGGATCCACCGGCGACGGTTATAAAATCAGCGCCGCGCTCGGACACACCGTTGTCAAACTTAAACCGGCATTGGTACCCTTGATTGTCCGCGAGCAGAAACTTGCTCAATCTATGCAGGGCGTTAGTCTGCGCAATGTTCGCGCCACGGCTTTTCAGGGAGAAGCGGCAGCAATTGATTCCACGCTAACACCTGACTGTGTCTATGGGCGCGGCGAAAAAAAACGTCCCCGCCATCCGGTCATCGAAAGCCGCTTCGGGGAAATGCTTTTCACGCATTTCGGTTTGGGCGGGCCGATTATTTTACTGATGAGTCTGTCCGTCGTTGAAGCTTTGGAGAGAGGTCCTGTATCCATACTGATTGATCTGAAACCGGCTCTATCGCGGGAGCAGTTGTGCAAGCGCCTGCAAAATGATCTGGAGAAACACAGCAAGAGAAAAATATCCGGTATCATGAAAGAGTACCTTCCCGCCAAGATGATTGAACTGTTTATCGAACTGGCAGGCATTGATAAAGAAAAACTGGCGCATCAGATAAATGCCGCCGAAAGAGAAAATATTATTGAATTACTCAAAGCACTGCGTTTTAATATTCAATCATCTTTACCGCTGGAAAAAGCGATTGTCACGGCGGGCGGAGTATCTCTTTCCGAAATAGACCAACGGACAATGGCTTCCAAACGAATTAAGGGATTATATTTTTGCGGCGAGGTTATGGACATTGACGCCGACACCGGTGGCTACAATCTGCAAGCGGCTTTTTCCACGGGCTTTCTGGCCGGCGAAAAAGCAGCCGACTACGTCAAAGATTCAATGCTTGATTAAAGCTCAGGTGCAATAGAAGGAACAAGGCAGGCCAGAATTAAAAGCTCTTTGCCGGTATTTCTAACCTGATGTTCTTCATCCGGCGGCATGAAAATTACATTTCCCGACTCGATGGTATTCCACTGACCGTTGCCGTAAATTTCTCCTGCGCCTGAGTGAACAAACATTTCATGCTCCCAGGAATGGGCGTGTTTCGGCGTATGTCCGCCCGGAACAATCTCGAAAATCCGCATACAAAAATTATTCGCACCGTCAGCCTTGCCCGCGACTACGCGGCCGACTACACCTTTGGCCACATCATTGTCAAAAAGCGTCGGTGAAACAGTTGTGTATTTTATTAACTTCATAATAGACTCCTGTTTATCCGCTTATGGCTGCAAATATTTCACTCAGCGTCGGATGGGGAAGAACCCAATTTTTCAACTGTCTCTTCGTCATCTCAGTGGACACGGCAAGAGTAAGCGGTGCGATTAATTCCGCGGCGTCTTCGCCGACGATTGTCGCTCCAATAAGTTTGTCCTCTTGAAAGATCGCTTTGACAAACCCCTGCCCTATTAATTCCGCCCTCGCAATAATATTTGCGCTGTACGGCGATTTGACAACTTCAATCGCCAGGCCTTCTTCTTCCGCGCGTTTCTGCGTGTAGCCCAGGCGCGCGATTTGTGGATGACTGTAAACAACCGAAGGAATAAAATTCTCATTGTACGTAAAGCTAGCGTCTTCGAACATTCGTCCCGCTGCATATTTTGCCTGCTGCATCGCCCGATGCGCCAGCATCATGCCGCCCGTAACATCCCCTACCGCGTAAATGCCGGCAATATTTGACATCATATTCTTATCTATTGCGATTCCTGATTTTGAATATTTAATTCCCAGTTTGTCCAGTTCATCTGTATTGAGCAGAGGTTTTCTGCCCGTGCAAAGAAGCGCGTAATCGGCGTTGATCTCCAAAGGCTTGCCGTCTTTTTGAGCGACCATTGCAACAGAGCTTCCTGTATCTTTGAGACTCTCCAGTCTTGTCGAGGTGTGAATGACAACACCCAGACGGGTTAATTCCTGTTTGAGCAAATCAGCACACTCCTGATCTTCAATAGGAATAATTCGGTCTAAAATTTCCACAATAGTAACTTTTGCGCCCAGCTCGGCAAAGAACGTGGCGAATTCCACGCCGATGACACTGCCGCCGACAATGATGATACTCGACGGAAGCGAATTCAAATTCAAAATGCCGTCCGATGTTAAGACTCGCTCGGAAAGACTGATTGCCGGAAGTACCTGCGGCACGGAGCCCCAGGCAATCATGATATTTTGAGTCAAAAAAACTTCGTTTTTGCCTGATGAATCGGCAAAACGAACTTCCGAAGGTGAAACAATTTCACCGGTACCCTGTTTAATTTCGGCTCTGGCATCGGTGAGCATCTTTTGCGCGCCGAGAGCAGACACCTTCACAATCTGTTGCTGATGTTTTTTGATAGTGGGATAATCAACGGATGCATCGGTAATATTTATCCCCATCCTCTTTAGTTTTTTCAAATCCGCAAAATGCTTGCTACAAGTTAGCAGAGCTTTGGTCGGAATACAGCCCCTGTGCGTGCAGGTCCCTCCCCAGCCTTCTTTTTCAATAATGAGAACTCGTTTTTTCTTTGCCGCGGCAACGTCCGCCGCCGCCAGCCCGCCCGGCCCGCCGCCGATAATAATCAAATCATATTTTTCAGACATTCATACACCTCTCTCCTTTTTTCCCCTCCACCTGTGACCATGGGGGACTAAGGGGAGGGTAATTTTCACTTTTCACCCTCCCTAAATCCCTCCCCTCAAGGGAGGGGCGCAAAAAAAATTGTCATTGCCGGACTTGATCCGGCAATCCAGTATTGTTCTTCTTAATTAAGTATACTGTCCCCCGAATTCCATCTTTCTATCATTACCCTTTATTCTTACTATTTTTTCTATTTTCCTATAATTAATCTCCAAATAAATACAAAAATTATTATGAATATAAATCCAATTAATGCAGAGGTTAATATCGGCAACCAGTCCTCTGGTGCAACGGTTTCTGTTTTTTTCCCTGTCCATTTTATAGCAGACCAATATCTAACGCGTTTCCAAAATTCGGTTGTTTTCATACGTTTAAATTCTTCAATAATACTCATAAACATTAATACGTCCCATTTCCAAAATAAGAAAGCAGAAGATTGTATATTTCTATTTATTGATCTTCTCGCTTTTGCTGGTTCAATCGTCCTTCGATTGAACCAGAATATTTCGGAGCAATCAACATGATTGCTCCAGCGAAAAGTTCTATTTTTTTCATTCACTCTTCACCTATCACCCGGCTTTTGCCGCGTGATAGGAACTGCGCACCAGCGGGCCTGCTTCCACGTACTGAAAACCTTTTTGATAGGCGATTTCTTTGAACTCGGCAAATTCATCCGGATGATAATATTT
Source organism: Smithella sp. (assembly GCA_030018675.1). GTDB lineage: Bacteria > Desulfobacterota > Syntrophia > Syntrophales > Smithellaceae > Smithella. The sequence continues at coordinate 8,040 of JASEHT010000015.1, read as the reverse complement.
GGCCACCGGCCAGTGCTTCAAGCTTGGCTGCTGATACTGCCCGATAGTCAAACGCTCGCAGGAAACCTCTGCCAGATCATCAATCAGCTGCAGAATATCATCACGGCTTTCGCCAAAGCCTATCATGAAACCGCTTTTGGAAATAACGGGTGACGAACTTATATTTTTGAGGAGTTGAAGCGAAACTTCGTAACTGCCCTGCGGCCGCAACCGCGCAAACATCGGGTTCACCACTTCCATATTGTGATTGATGACATCGGGCTTAGCGGCAATTACTTTTTCCAGCGCTACCGGATTCCCCTGAAAATCGGGAATCAACACTTCCACCTTGCAGGAAGGAATTTCCTCACGCAGTCTGTTGACGTAATCGGCAAACGCCTGCGCTCCGCCATCCGGCAAATCATCACGGGTAACGGAAGTAATCACCACATATTCCAGTTTCATTTTCCTTACAGCGTCTATCAAATGATATATTTCATTATCATCAATTGCCGAGGGCTTGCCGTGTTCAACATTGCAGTAAAGGCAGTCACGGGTGCAGATATTGCCCATAATCAAAAATGTTGCCGTACCTGAATTAAAACATTCGGCCATGTTGGGGCACGCCGCTTCCTGACAAACAGTGTGCAACTGAAGATGGGAAAGAGTCGATTTGATACTGCGGCACTCATCGGAATAAGGAGGCCGGACTTTTAACCAGGAAGGCTTGCGGATGATTTGTGATTTTTCATGCTTATGCATATTTGTATTTATAAACACATGTGAAAAAAACCTGGATTCCCACCTTCGCGGGAATGACAAATGTTTATGATTTTTTCCAGCAGACATCCGGCTTGCGGGCGGCCAGCACTTCGTCAAGGCGACTGACCGGCGTCGTCACAGGAGCATTATGCACTGCGTCAGGATTTTCTTTGGCTTCTTTGGCGATGGCGATCATGGCGTCGCAGAAGGTGTCCAGTGTTTCTTTGCTTTCCGTCTCTGTAGGCTCGATCATCATGGCTTCCGGAACGATCAGCGGGAAGTAAATCGTCGGCGGATGATAGCCGTAATCAATCAGCCGCTTGGCAATGTCGCTGGTATGCACTCCACTTTCCGCAACCTGTCTATTACCGGAAAAAACACACTCGTGCATGCAAACTCTGTCGTAGGGCAGATCAAAATATGATTTTAATCTTTCTTTGATATAGTTCGCGTTGAGTACGGCCATTTCAGTGGCGTGCTTCAAACCCTCAGCGCCCAAAGAGCGAATATAAGTGTAGGCTTTGACAACAACATTGAAATTTCCGTAAAAAGCGCGGACTCGGCCGATGGTATGGGGAAAATCCGACGACCATGCGTACGTTGAATCTTTCAAGATGATGTGCGGAAGAGGCAGATAAGATGTTTCGCCGTCACGATTTGTTAGATGATTCTCCGACCAATCGCACCCGGAATCTTTTTTGATGATACGGGGCACGGGCAGAAAATCAACCAGTGTTTGGCTTACGCCCACCGGGCCGCTGCCCGGTCCGCCGCCGCCATGCGGTGTGGAAAATGTTTTGTGCAGATTAAGCTGGATGACATCAAACCCCAAATCGCCCGGCCTGGTCTTGCCCATAAAAGCGTTGGCATTGGCGCCGTCGCCATACAGCAGTCCGCCTTTGCCGTGAATGATTGCCGCCACCTTTTCGATATTGCGTTCAAAAAGTCCCAGCGTGTTGGGATTGGTCAGCATCAGTGCCGCGACATCTTCGGTCATCAAAGATTCCAGATGTTCGATATCAACACCGCCTTCGCTATTGGACCGAAGCTCCACCGTATCAAATCCGCAAAGCGCGCCCGATGCCGGATTGGTTCCATGCGCGGCGTCAGGTATCAGAATGATTCTGCGATTCTGGCCTTTCTTCTCAAAATATTTTTTAATCATCATGACGCCGGTGAGTTCGCCGTGCGCGCCCGCCGCCGGCTGAAGCGTGAATTCCGCCATGCCGAAAATGGCGCAAAGATATTTTTGCATTTCATAAATCAGTTGAAGATTGCCTTGTGCGAACTTTTCATCAGCATAAGGATGCAATCCGGTGAATCCGAACAGAGCGGCGACATTCTCATTGATCTTCGGGTTGTATTTCATCGTGCAGGAACCGAGCGGATAAAAACCCAGATCAACACCGAAATTACGCCGCGATAAATTAGTGTAGTGCCGGACCAAATCAATTTCAGCAACTTCGGGCAAATCAAGCTCATCGCGCAGATATTTACTGCCTATTGTATTTTCAATATTAACAGGAGGAACATCGCTTGCGGGAACATCCGCTGCGACGCGTCCCGGTTTGCTTATTTCAAATATCAATTCCATAAACGACCTCTTTGTCATTTCCTACTTGATCGGAAATCCATAAACCTACAACAATTATGTGAACGCTCTTTTAGAACTTATTCATAATTAAAAAATTCTGGATTCCCGCCTGCGCGGGAATGACAGTGAAGCGATCATCTTTTATGAAAGTTCCTAATCACTTTAAAATCGAAATAACTTTATCGATATCTTCTTTGGAAATCATTTCCGTGGCGCAGAAAAGCAAAGTGTTTTCCAGTTCGGGATAATCTTTTTGCAGTTCGTACCCGCCGATGATTCCTTCATTTTTAAGTTTTTCATTCACCTTTTTGGCATCAGGACAGCGCAGAACAAATTCGTTATAGACCGGCGAGGGAAATACGTCTTCCCAGCCGCTGAGCCCCAGCAGGCCATTTTTCAAATATTGCGTTTTATAAACATTCAGTTCGGCAAGCTTTCTGAGATTCTTACCCAGAGCGGAAAGATAAACACCCGCCGCCAGGGCGCAAAGCGCCTCGTTGGAACAAATATTGGAAGTCGCTTTTTCCCGGCGGATATGCTGTTCGCGGGTTTGTAAAGTCAGGACAAATCCTCGCTTCCCGTTTTTATCCACCGTTGCGCCGACAAGCCTGCCCGGAATGCGACGCATGAATTTTTCTTTGGCGGCAAAAACCCCAAGATAAGGTCCACCGTAATTCAAAGGATTGCCGAAACTCTGCCCCTCACCCACGACAAAATCAGCTCCCGATGCTCCCGCAGGTTTTAAAATACCCAGCGATGTACCATCGGTAAATGCTGCCACCAGCATTGCCCCTTTTTCATGAACAGCATCAGCCACGGGAGCAATATTCTCGATGACGCCGAAAAAATTGGGGCTTTGCACGATGACCGCAGCAACCTGGTCATCAAGCTTTTTCAGCAAAGCGTCACCATCAACCTGACCGGACGGCGCATACGGCGCATCAACAACCTCATAACCGTTGGCCCAGCAGTATGTCCGCAAAACGCGTCTGTATTCCGGATGAACAGAGCATCCGACAATAATTTTATTGCGATTGGACATTTTCGCGCACAGCACCGCGGCCTCCGCCATCGCGGAAGCGCCGTCGTACATGGACGCGTTGGCGATTTCCGTTCCGGTCAGACGGGCAACCATGGTCTGATACTCGTAGATCGCCTGCAGAACGCCCTGACTGATTTCCGCCTGATAAGGCGTGTAGGCGGTATAGAACTCCGACCGGTTAACAAGGTGCCCGACAACCGCCGGAATGAAATGATGATAGGCTCCCGCGCCGGTCAGCGTCAGTTTCGGCAACTGATTCCGATCCGCAATATCTTTCATGACGGACAGAGTCTCCTGCTCGGATAGCGCTGGAGGAACGTCCGGTATTTGTTTTATTCTGAATTTTTCCGGAATATCGGCAAAAAGCTCTTCGATATGGGAAATGCCGATTGCGGACTGCATCTGTTTTATATCATTATCGGTGTGAGGGCAGTAATCCATGATTATTATTTTCTTTAATTATTTTCCTCTTTCAACATTTCTTCATAATCCGCTGCGGTCAGCAGCATACTCAGCTCGTTTTCATCAGAAAGCCGCATCTTGACAAGCCAGCCTTCGCCGAAAGCATCCTGATTGATCAACTCCGGCGTATTTTCCAAAATGGCATTAACTTCGATAACCTCTCCACTGAGCGGGGCAAAAACATCGGAAACGGATTTCACGGATTCAATAACAGCCACCGTGGCTTTTTTGACAACCTTTCTGCCGATTTCCGGCAGGTCAACAAAGACAATGTCCGTCAGCATTTCCTGGGCGTAATCGGTTATTCCAACGATGACCGTTCCGTCTCCGTTATTAATAACCCATTCGTGCTCGCGGGAATACAGCCTGTCTTCTGGATTTTGCTTGGACATAACGCCCTCCTTAATATTATTCTGACCCTCTATCACGGGCATCAAACAATGAACCGTTTTGGCGGCATCTGCCTTCACCGGTCCCGTAAAAATGAATTATCGCTTCTCCCTTTTATAAAAGGGCAGTTTAACGACTTTGGCCGCCGTCACTGTATCGCGAATGGCAACCTCAATGGGGGTGTCCGGCACGCTGCAATCCATATCAATAAACGCCATGCCTACGGCTTTGTTTAACGTCGGAGAAAAAGTCCCGGATGTAACAATGCCCACTTCCTTGCTGTCCCTGAAAACTTTATAACCGTGACGGGCAATGCCCCGCCCCGTCATTTCCAGCCCAACCAGTTTTCTGGATAGGCCTGATGTTTTTCTGGCCATCAGCGCGGTTTTACCGATGAATTCCTTCTCTTCATCGACGATCCACCCGTAAGGCACTTCCAGCGGGCTGATGGATTCGTCCATGTCCTGACCGTTGAGCATCATCCCGGATTCCAGCCTCAACGTGTCGCGCGCTCCCAATCCCGCCGGTTTCAAACCCAGATCAGCGCCTACGTTCATTAACTTATCCCAGATTTGTCCGATCACGGTGCCCAACGCGTAAATCTCGAATCCGTCCTCTCCCGTGTAGCCGCTGCGGGAGATAATGGCTTCAAAGCCCGCGACATGCGACTTGCAGAAATGATAAAAACGCAGATCTTTCAGGCGGGCCGCCGACAGCTTTTGTAAAATTTCTTCAGAACGCGGACCCTGCAAATCCAGTTTTCCCGTCTCATCGCTGAGGTCTTTTAAAACGCAGTCAAATCCCCGTTGCTCCTGAATAGATTTTATCCACGCCCAGTCCCTGTCCTTGGGCGTCGCATTGGTGACCAGCATGTATGAATTTTCATTCATTTTATAAACGGTTAAATCGTCAATGATGCCGCCTTCTTCGTTAAGCAGCGCGGATAGCTTGACCTGCCCGGTTTTTTGATCCGCCAGATTTCTGGTCAACACCAGTTGCAGAAGATCAAGCGCCTGCGGGCCGTTGACTTCAATCTCGCCCATATGGCAGATATCAAAAAGTCCGGCGCAGTTTCGGGTGGTCTTATGCTCATCAATGACATTGGTGTACTGCACGGGCATGGCCCAGCCGCCGAAATCGATGATTTTGGCCTTCAAGGCCGCGTGTTTTTCATACAGAGGTGTTTTTTTCAATACTGTTTCATCCATATTTTATCAGCACAGACAAAGCGATTAATATAAGGCATACGACTATAAAAAAATAGCCCTTACGAAATGTTCTATCCCCCATCAAAACGCGGCCGCAACCCGGACAGACCGAAAATCTGGAGCGGATCTCGCTCTGACAAACCGGACAGACAAGAAGTTTCTTTTTTTTCTCTTCCACTCTGTTTTCGCGTCTGTCAATATTTCTGCCCAGTTCCCTGGTCACATCATAAGACCATTTGCAATCCGGATTGGGACATGTATTCTGCACGGGCATCTCATCTGTCCAAAGAAAAGATTTCCCGCATCGGGGACATTGGATTTTTAACATCGAAGTACCTCTCCAATGGACTTATTTTACAAGCAATATCTTTCGCCGGAATGCGTTAACGGCGGCAACGACGACTACAACACAAACCGGATTTCAATAGGCAATCCGATTCCCCGTTATTTACTCTTTGAATATTTTTTCAAAAAATTGCTGTTTGGATTTAGGATAGTACATATTGCCTTCATAATCAACAATCAGTTTGCCGTCCAGATGGTCAATCTCATGCTGAATAATCCGGGCGACAAAATCAAGATATCTTTTGTTGAGCTTTTCTCCCTTGGTATCCGAAGCGCGCACTTTTATTTCCGGGAAGCGGCTGATTTCGACCTGGATTTCCGGACAGGAAAGGCAACCTTCGGCCATTGTTGCCATCTCACCCCGGGTCTGGGTTATGCGGGGATTTATTAAAACCTCATAATCATTTTTATTTCTTTTTCCGACTTCTTCTTCGAAACCCTTATTGCGGAAAACGATGACTCTTTTGTTGATGCCGATCTGCGGCGCGGACAGCCCCACCGCGTCATCTCTTTCCAGAAACGATTCTACCAATGTTTTGATTATTTCAAGCGCTTCTTTATCCAGCGGAATTTTCAAATCCGTGGATTTTTTTCTCAGGACGGAAATATCCTCGTCATTTCTTCCCTCATCATTCCAGAGTGCAAATATTTTACTTTTAGACATAAAATTACACCGAAAAATTATTTTTGAGCCACTTACCACCTATTCCTGGTTATTTCAAGTCATACAAAGCAGATAATTGGTGTAATGGGGTTGTTGATTCCCCCTGTGTGGGGCTGTTCAAAAATGTTCAGATGCAAGGTGCGCAGTGAAGCTCGAATTACAGTTACGCAGTATACTGGAATTCGTTAGATGAACTGTCCCGCTTCAGCGGGGCAAAAAACCGAACTGCGAGGCGTATATAGAAATACGTCGAGCGGTGCGCTTTGCAGCGCAACACAGCAGACCATGGTGCCCTTCAGGGTATGAGCGTTTTTCAACGGCCCCATAATTGTAGCTTGCAATAAGCATGCGTCTTTTGCTAAACAATAAAAGCTAATTTTTTTAGAAACTTATTTGCGGAGATTTGTAATTGATTAACCAAATTGTTACCAAAATTGCGCAACGGGAATTTGCCCGCTCATTAAATTTCGAAAATACTGTCCTGCTGGATATCGCCGCCGGCAATGATGAAAAACCGCGGCTGCTTTATCTGCACGTTCCTTTCTGCGAGGAGCTCTGCCCGTATTGTTCCTTTCACAGAATCAGATTCGACGCATCGGTTGCCGGAAAATATTTTCAGGCCCTCCGACGGGAAATCAAAATTTATCAGGAAAAAGAGTATAAATTTCAAGGGATTTACGTCGGCGGCGGCACGCCGACAGTACTCATTGACGAACTGGCCGAAACGCTGAATCTGGCGCGGGAGGTTTTCCCCATCAAAGACATTTCCGTGGAGACAAATCCCCATCATTTAACCTCGGAAAATATCGAGATTTTGCGGCAATGCGGCGTCCAAAGGCTTTCCGTAGGCGTGCAAACCTTCAACGGCGAAATGCTTAAGAAAATCGGGCGTTTCGAAAAATACGGCTCGGGTGAGGAAATAGCGGAGAAACTCAAAAATACTCAGGGCTTTTTCGATACTTTAAACGCCGACATGATTTTTAATTTCCCCGGACAGACACCTCAAATGCTGGAGGATGATCTGGCTGTTTTGCTCAATCTTAATATAGAGCAGGTCACTTTTTATCCGTTGATGATTTCCGCCATCACCCGGGACAAGATGAAAGAAACCATGGGGGAAGTCGATTTTAAGGGCGAAGAAAAGCTCTACAAGCTGATCGTCAGACGCATGGAGAAAAATTACGATTTCTCTTCGGCCTGGTGCTTTTCGCGCAAAGAATCGCTGATTGATGAATATGTCGTTGACTACGAAGAATACGCGGGGCTGGGTAGCGGGGCTATCGGTTATCTGCACGGAATCTGTTACTCCAACACTTTTGATATTGCCGAATACATCGCCTCTCTGGAAAAGGGAGTTCTGCCTTTGCAGGCTTCCCGCAAGTTCAAAATTGCGGACCAGATGCGTTACGACTTCCTGATGAAATTATTCAGCACGAAACTGGATCTCACAACCATGCAGAAAAAATACGACGGCCAATTTGTAAAAACCCTGTGGAAGGAAATAGCCGCTTTTGAAATCGTCAGGGCGTTCCGTTATTTCCCTCCCTATCTTCGCTTGACTCCATATGGCCGTTACCTCTGGGTCATCATGATG
>JASEHT010000159.1 GCA_030018675.1 Smithella sp. | reverse complement strand
CACAAAGCGCCAAAAAGAAAAAGATAAATTGGAGAACGTTTTAGGCGGAATCAGTAGCATGAAATCTCTGCCTGCGGCGGTCTTTATTGTCGATCCGAGCAAGGAACACATTGCCGTCAACGAAGCCAAAAAACTGAGAATTCCGATTGTGGCGATTGTAGATACCAATTGCAATCCGGACAATATTGATTTCATCATCCCCGGCAATGATGATGCCATCCGCGCGATTAAGCTGTTTACGTCAAAGTTTGCCGATGCGGTTTTGGAAGGCAAGAAACGTTTTGAAGAGAAACTGGCGGCAGAGTCAAACAAAGAAGCGGAAGTCGTTGTGGAGGCGAAAGTCCAGGAAGCGGATGTTCCCGAAAGTCTGGAAATTGATGATACGATCGATAAATCATAAGTCTACGCCGAATAATAAGAATCTGTAAAGGTATTAAGCATTCATAAGGGAGAAGATGAAAAAATGGAAATAACGTCAGCAATGGTAAAAGAATTAAGAACAAAAACCGGCGCGGGGATGATGGACTGTAAAGAAGCCCTCGCTGCAGTGGATGGGGATTTTGAAAAAGCGATTGATTTTCTGAGAAAGAAAGGCTTGTCGGCGGCAACAAAAAGATCTTCAAAAGCAGCCAAAGACGGAACAATCGCTTCCTATATACATATGGGCGGTAAAATCGGCGTAATGGTCGAGGTGAATTGTGAAACGGATTTCGTGGCCAAGACAGAAGATTTTCAGACGATGGCGAGAGACATTGCCATGCACATTGCCGCTTCCAATCCGCTATACGTCCGTCCGGATGAGATTCCGGAAGCGGTGATGGAAAGAGAAAGCGAAATTTACCGCAGTCAATTGCGGGAAGAGAAGAAACCGGAAAAAATATGGGACAAAATCATCGAAGGTAAACTTAAAAAATATTACGAAGATGTTTGTCTGGTGGAACAGAAGTTTGTTAAAAATCAGGATATTACCATCGGAGCTCTGGTCAGCAATATGATTGCGAAAACAGGGGAAAATATTATCATCCGACGGTTTGCCCGTTTTCAACTGGGTGAGGAATTACAACAAGCATGAAAGTAAAGCAGACAATTGCTTACAGACGGATTCTTCTGAAACTCAGCGGCGAAGCTCTGCTCGGGAAAAATTCAGCAGGCGTTGATCCGGAAATTGCCAACTACATAGCCGATGAAATAAAATCTCTTTCGAAGATAGGAGTTCAACTGGCTATTGTTGTCGGCGGAGGCAATATATTCCGGGGTATTGAGGCGAGCGCCAGAGGCATGGATCGGACGACCGCCGATTATATGGGGATGCTCGCAACGGTCATCAACAGTCTGGCTCTTCAGAGCGCGCTCGAAGAAAGAGGTCTCCCGACGCGCGTGCAGTCTTCGATAGAGATGAGAGAAATCGCCGAGCCCTTTATTCAGCGGAGAGCGCTTCGTCATCTGGAAAAAGGCAGAATCGTTATATTTGCGGGTGGCACAGGCAATCCCTATTTTTCAACGGACACCGCCGCGGCGCTCAGAGCCGTGGAAATACGCGCCGATGTCATTATGAAAGCGACAAAGGTCGATGGCGTCTACGATGCCGATCCTATCAAAGATAAAACGGCAAAGATGTTTAATAAAATAAGATATATTGATGTGTTGACGAAGAATCTTAAAGTAATGGACGCGACAGCCATATCGCTGTGCCGTGATAATTTACTTCCGATCATTGTCTTTAATATGCAGAAGAAAGGTAATATTCGCAAGGCTGTCAGCGGACAGAAAATAGGGACTTACGTAGGAGAATGATATGAAAGAAGCTGTTTTACAGAAGTTCAAGGAAGAAATGGAGAAAACGATAGCCAGTTTAACCAAGACTTTCAGCAGGGTAAGAACCGGCAGAGCCTCCGTATCATTACTGGACGGAATCAAAGTTGATTATTACGGCGCCCCCACTCCTATTGCGCAGGTAGCCAATGTTTCCGTTCCGGAAAGTCGATTGATTCTTATTGTTCCGTGGGATGTCTCTATTATCGGAGCCATTGAGAAAGCCATCCAGAAGTCTGATCTGGGATTAACGCCTTCCAATGACGGTAAGGTTGTGCGTCTCGCCATTCCCCAGTTAACGGAGGAGAGGCGAAAGGAAATTGCCAAGACCGTTAAGAAAATGGCCGAAGAAGGAAAAATAAAACTGCGTAACGCGCGCAGAGACGCCAACGAGGAAATGAAGATTTTAAAGAAAGACAATAAAATATCTGAAGACGAGCTTTTTACCGCTCAGGAAGAAGTCCAGAAATTAACGGATCAGTATATTGAAAATACTGATAAGATACTGGCGGCGAAAGAAAAGGAAATCATGGAGATTTAATCCGGAATTTCATATGAATACGACAATGGGGAGTCGAATGCTCCCCATTTGTTTTTTTGCTGGTTTGAGAAGACGCTTTGTTATATAAATTACAAAAATTTTAAAAATCATGCATGGCGGTATTGCGGTTGACAAACAATCGCGCATTGATTGATAAAACAAATCGGGGTCCGTTCCGGTGATAAAAATTGATTTAGACAACCTGCCTCAGCATATCGCCGTGATCATGGACGGCAACGGTCGATGGGCGCAACAACACACGATAGGAAGGATTAGGGGACACAGAAAAGGCGCCCAGGCGGTCAGGACAATTATTAAGTCGTGTCGGGAAATCGGCATTAAACATCTGACGCTTTTTGCTTTCTCCGTTGAAAATTGGGAGCGTCCGGTCGAAGAAGTTAATGCGCTGATGTCGTTGCTTGAGGAGTATCTCACCAAGGAAATCAATGAATTGCACAAACAGGGGATCAAATTAAGCTTTATCGGCGACACAAAACGTTTGAACCCGGCCATCCGGGAAAAACTTCGTCTCGCCAGGGAGATGACGTCAAAGAACGATAAGATGATTTTAAATCTTGCTCTAAGTTACGGGGGCAGAGATGAAATCATCCATGCGGTTAAAAAAATAGTAAGCGATCATGCCGAAGGTAAAATTGCCGTTTCGGACATTACGAAGGAGAACTTCAATAAGTATTTAAACACAGCAGGGATGCCTGATCCCGATCTTTTAATCAGAACCAGCGGTGAATATCGCATCAGTAATTTTTTGCTCTGGCAGATGGCCTATACGGAACTTTATTTTACAAAAGTCCTGTGGCCGGATTTTTCAAAAGATGATTTGTTCATGGCCATAGCCAGTTATCAAAAAAGGGAGAGGCGATTCGGCCTGACGAGCGAACAACTGAAGGAAGAAAATATCCGTACGGGAAATCGGACCAATGTTTAAGATAGAAAGCGCATATATCAAAAGATGGATAACGGGCCTCATTATCGCCCCCGTTCTGCTTCTGATCATTTTATTCGGCGGGGAAAAATTGTTCGCCGCGGTTATTATTACATTTATTGTTGGCGGCGTCTGTGAATATAACAACATGGTGTTCGGAAAAGGTTTTTTTATAGAAAAAATCGAAAGCGTCATATTTGCGATTCTCATTCCCTTATCCGTCTTATTGGGTGGTTATCAGTATACGGCGGCGATAATCGCCTTTTCTATCTTGATAGGGTTCATCTTGTTCATCTGGTCAATCAAGGATTCGTCCTTTGATTTTTTGTCGGTTCCGAAATTAATTTTTGGCATTGTTTATATTCCATTTCTCATGTCGCATTTTATCGCCTTGCGCATGCTCGATCAGGGAGCCCTCTGGATATTGTTTGTTCTGGTGCTCGCTTTTGCCGGAGACATCGTCGCGTTGTATGCCGGCAGGTATTTCGGAAAACACAAGTTGGTGCCGTTGGTCAGTCCCGGTAAAACAACGGAAGGAATGATTGGACTGGTGATCGGAAGCACCATTGCGAGTCTTATTTTTGGCTATTTTTTCCTGACGGGAATATCGTTGGGGCATATTGCCGTGATGGCTTTTGTCGGTTGTATTATTGGGCAGCTGGGTGATATTTGCGAATCCGCCATTAAACGGCATTACGGCTTAAAAGACGCCAGTTCAATTCTGCCCGGTCACGGGGGCATTCTAGACCGCCTGGACTGCCTAATTTTTATAGCACCGTTTGTGTATTATTATCGAATATATGTGATCGCGTAAATGAAGAAAATAACCATATTAGGTTCGACAGGATCCATCGGCTGCAGCGCGCTGGATATTATTGAAAAGAATCCTGAACATTTCAAGGTTGCGGCCCTTTCAGCCGGTGGTAATATCGTAAGGCTGAAAGAGCAGATTGAGAAATTCAAGCCCCGAATCGTCGCTCTGGCCCATAAGGATTCAGCGCTGGAACTTCGCGGATCCTTATGGGCTAAATCAAGAGTGAAGATAGTCTATGGCATTGAAGGAATCCAGGAAGCCGCTTCATATCACGCCGCCGATATGGTGATTTCAGCTATATCGGGATCGGCCGGATTACTGCCGACACTTGCCGCAATCGAAGCCGGCAAGGATATCGCTCTGGCCAACAAGGAAACAATGGTTCTGGCCGGAAATGTCGTAACGCAAATGGCTGTTAAAAACAGAGTGAATATTATTCCTGTTGACAGTGAGCACAGCGCGATATTTCAGTGTCTGGCGGGAACCAAACGGGAAAACATCCAACGCATCATTCTGACCGCTTCAGGAGGACCTTTTCTGAACAGATCACGGAATGAATTAAGGAATGTAACGGTCAAACAAACTTTGCATCATCCCAGATGGAGCATGGGAAAAAAGATAACGATAGATTCCGCTTCAATGATGAATAAAGGACTGGAGATTATCGAGGCCAAGTGGTTGTTTAATGTGGCATACGAAGCGATTGATGTTTTAGTTCATCCGCAAAGCATTGTCCATTCCATGGTTGAATTTATTGACGGAGCCGTTCTGGCCCAGATGGGAATACCGGATATGAAAATACCCATTGCTTACGCATTGACCTATCCGGAAAGGATTGTTAATGATTTAAGAAAACTTGATCTTGTAAAATCGGGACATCTGGAATTTTATAAACCGGATATAAAAAAATTCCCCTGTCTGCGAATAGCGATAGACGCGGGGATCGCTGGCGGAACCGCTCCCGCCGTCATGAACGCGGCGGATGAGATTGCCGTTCATGCGTTCATGCAGAAAAAGATTCGTTTCATCGATTTGCCAATCGTGATAGAAAAAGTACTGAATCTCCATCAGGTCATCGGCAATCCTGCCCTGGAAGATATTCTTCAGGCCGATAGATGGGCAAGAATGCAAACCGAAAAAATAATTGAAAGGATGATATCGTGATTACTTTAATATCTTTTATAATTCTGCTTGGAATTCTTATATTCGTTCACGAATTGGGACATTTTCTCGCCGCACGCATTGCAGGAGTCGGTGTTCTCAAGTTTTCGCTGGGTTTCGGACCGAAAATTTTCGGCAAGAAGATCGGAGAAACGGAGTACGTTCTTTCCTGGATTCCTCTGGGCGGATTTGTAAAGCTTCTCGGTGAATCGGGAGATGAAGAATTATCGCCGGATCTAGAAAAAAGATCGTTCCACAAGCAATCGGTTTGGAAAAGAATGCTGATTGTTCTGGCGGGTCCCGGTTTTAATTTCTTGCTGGCCATATTTATTTTCACAATTGTTCTGATCAACGGTTTGCCGAGTCTGACATCGGAAGTCGGCGAGGTGCAGAAAGATTCAGCCGCTTACGAGGCGGGAATGTTAAGCGGCGATAAAATTATTTCTATGGATGGACAGAAGATAGCTGTCTGGGAAGACATC
>JASEHT010000158.1 GCA_030018675.1 Smithella sp. | reverse complement strand
GCTTTTTACAAGGTCGTTAATCATCAATATATCTTGTGAAATTAGAGGGAAGAATGGATAAAATTCAAGAAGCTTTAAATCAGGCGTATGTCGGCGAAGCCAAAGCGGCCCTGCGGTTGAAAGTGTATGCGGATAAGGCCGAAGATGAAGGCTACAAGCAGATGGCCAAACTTTTTCGCGTGATTGCATATTCGGAAGAGATTCACGGCGCCCGGGCGTTAAAGGTCCTCAAGGAAATCAAGAGCACGGAAGAAAATCTGGCGGCAAGTTTCGAATCGGAAAAACAGGTTGCCGAAATTGCCTACGAACAGTTTGTCAAACTGGCGGAGGAAGCGGGCAATAAAGAGGCCGTGCTACATTTCAGCCAGAGCAAGGATGTGGAAGAAACTCACGCCAAGCTTTATAAAGAAGCCATGACACACTTCATGGAAGAAAGAGAAACGACTTACTATGTCTGTAAGCTTTGCGGCTATGTCGCCGATGGCGTGTTGCCGGATGAATGTCCTGTTTGCGGCGCGAAGGCGAAGATGTTTGTGGCCTTTGAAAAGTAGGGCGCATTCCCCGAATGCGCCGCGTATTTTATTGCGGATTGTTCGGGAAACAATCCCTACATGAATTTATAGGTAAAAATATGCGCGTTCGGCATAACATAGCAGCGTTTTTAGTCGCACTCATTTTTTTATGGCCCGTCAGCGCACCTGCCGAAGAAAAGCCTCTTTGGGAAGCAGGTATTGGAGTGGGGTTGCTCCAGATGCCTGATTATCGAGGTTCGGACAAAAACAGGTTGTATGTACTGCCCTATCCTTATCTCGTTTATCGCGGCGACTTTTTAAAAGTAGACGACCAGCGCATAACCGGACAGATTTTTAAGACAGATCGGATCGTGCTGGATTTCAGCGGCTATGGCGCAGTGCCTGTAAAGAGTTCCAGTAATTCCGCGCGAGCCGGAATGGAGGATCTGGATCCAACGTTTGAATTAGGACCGGCCTTGAAAATTAAACTTTGGGAAAGCAAAGAAGATAAATGCAAATTAGATTTTTCCTTGCCCGTGCGAGCTTTTTTTTCCACCGATTTATCTTCTGTGCGTCATGAGGGATGGGTGTTCAGCCCACGCCTAAATTTTGTAAAAAAAGATTTAATACCTGACACAGGCTTAAATCTGGGAATATCCTTGGGGCCCATGTTTGCCGATAGCGGTTATCACGCTTATTACTACACCGTGGAGCCGGCTTACGCGACGGCAACGCGTCCCGCCTATTCGGCCGGTGGTGGATACAGCGGTTCCATACTAACCGTTGGTTTGAGTAAAGCGTATAAACAGTTCATTTTCAGTGCTTTTGCCAGCGCTGATTTTCTTCAGGGAGCGGCTTTTGAAGATAGTCCTCTGGTGAAAAGGGAAACTTCCCTAATGAGCGGTGCCAGCATTTCCTGGATTTTCTTTAAATCGGCAACGATGGTGAATGTTGAAAAGTAAAAAGTGCCCCCTACGCTATGCTGCGGGGATAGTTTCCAAATAGCTTTTGGCTATTGGATAGTTCCACTTGCGTTTAGAGCTTCATCCCGACACGTCGGAACTCGCTCTTAGCGAGTGTCACTAAAAAGCAAAAAGATATCTATTCTGTGGTTGCGATATTTGAGGAGAACTATATGTTAGTAATTATAACAAGATGGCTGGTCATTACCGTGGCGATTCTCATCGCATCGTATCTGGTGCCCGGCATTAAAGTGGACGCGCTTTCAACGGCAATTATTGCGGCGTGTGTTCTGGGGATTATCAATGTGGTTATCAGGCCGGTTTTGGTGCTGCTGACACTTCCGCTGAGCATTTTAACGCTGGGATTGTTTTATTTCTTCATTAACGCTTTCCTACTGAAAATGGCTGCTTATTTCGTTTCCGGATTTGAGGTGAGCGGTTTTTTCGCGGCTTTTTTCGGCTCGCTGATCATCAGCATTGTCACATCCCTAGCCAATTCCTTCATCTCCAGGCATAAAATCGTGAGAACGGATGATCCCGATTACATCGATTTGAAAAAAGGGGATGACGGCAAATGGCGGTAGACGCGACGCTCGATTTAACTCCGGCGATGAAGCAGTACGTGAAAATCAAGGAAAGTTATCCTGATTGCATTCTGTTTTACCGCATGGGCGATTTCTACGAAATGTTTTTCGAGGACGCGGTCACCGCCGCGCCGGTTCTGGAAATCACACTCACCTCGCGCAACAAGGGCAAGGAAGACAGCGTGCCGCTTTGCGGTTTCCCCTATCATGCTGCTTCCGCCTACATCACCAAACTGGTGGAAAAGGGCTTCAAGGTGGCGATCTGCGAGCAGGTTGAAGATCCCAAGAAAGCCAAAGGCATCGTGAAAAGGGAAGTCATCCGCGTGATCACGCCCGGCCTGGTAGTGGATGAGGAGAATCTTGCCGCCGGCGAAAACAATTATCTGGCCTGCCTCGCCGTCCATAAAAATACATTGGGTCTTTCTTTCCTGGACATTTCCACAGGGGAATTTCAAATCAGCGAATTTGCCGACCGCGATTTTTTCTTTGTCGCCGTGGCGGGTTTGGATTTCAAGGAATTGATTTTGCCTCGTGATTTCCCCGATAAAGTACTGCTCAAAAACCTGGAAATACAAATGCCGGAACTCCGGATCAATTATTCGGATGAGGATTGTTTTCGGATCGCTTCCGCCGAAGCCGTCCTGAATCAGACGTTTTCCGCCGACGTCCTGATGACATCCAGAATCAAAGAATATCCGGCGGCCATAAAAGCCTCCGGCGCCATTTTAAGTTATGTCTATCAGACGCAAAAAATTAATCCTCAGCATATAAAAGAAATCACATGGTATTCCACGGAAAACCATCTACTGCTGGATGAGACGGCGCGGCGCAATCTGGAAATATTTCAGACCATTCAGGACGGCGCCAGAGCCGGTTCGCTTTTCTCTCTTTTCCATGAAACCCTGACGCCGATGGGAACACGCCGTCTTCGCTGGTGGATGAATTATCCGCTGGCAGAGGTCGAAGCGATTCAGTCCAGGCTGGCCGCGGTCGCGGAACTGAAAGACGGTCATCTCCTACGGGCCGATCTCCGCAAGATTATGTCGCGCATCTACGATCTGGAAAGGCTTGCGGGAAGGGTCTCTCTGAGGGTGGCCAATCCCCGCGATCTGGTCGCGCTGAAAATATCCCTGACGGCAATCCCGGAACTCAAAACCATGTTGATGGATTGCACGTCTCCGGCGATTGTCTCGATCCGTTCGCGCTTTACGGAATTGTCCGCGGTTGTTGATTTGATTTCCCGGGCCCTCATAGACGATCCGCCGCCAAAAATTCAGGACGGCGGTTTTATCGCCATCGGATACGACGAAGAACTGGACAAACTGCGGTTTATCAGTCGTGACGGCAAAAAGTGGATAGCGGCACTGGAGGCCGGAGAACGGAAGAAGACGGGAATTAATTCTCTGAAAATCGGTTTCAATAACGTCTTCGGCTATTATATCGAAGTGACCAAGGCCAACGCCGCGCTGGTTCCCGATTCCTATATCCGCAAGCAGACGCTGGTCAACGCGGAGCGATACATCAATCAGGAATTGAAGGAATTTGAACAGACGGTTCTCAACGCCGAAGAAAAAATCCGGGAGAAAGAACAGGAACTTTTTATTGCGCTGCGCGACAGTCTGGACCGGTATATAACGGACATCCAGAATAATTCCTCCCTCATCGCCGAGCTTGACGCGCTGGCCGCTTTGGCGGAGGTTGCGGAAAAATATCATTACGTCTGTCCGGAAATCCGTGATGATGACACCATTGACATCCGGGACGGCCGCCATCCCGTCGTGGAAGCATCGCTGACCGGGGACGGGTTTGTGCCGAATGACTGCCTGATGGATTTGAGTCAGAACAAGCTGCTGGTCATTACCGGACCGAACATGGCCGGCAAATCCACCTACATCCGGCAGGTGGCCCTCATTGTGCTTCTGGCGCAGATGGGAAGTTTCGTGCCGGCCTCCAAAGCAGCCATCGGTGTTGTGGACAAAATATTTACGCGTATCGGCGCGTCCGACAGTCTGGTCAAGGGACAGAGCACGTTCATGGTGGAAATGACCGAAACGGCGGATATCCTGAAGAACGCCACCTCCCGTTCACTCGTTATTATTGACGAAGTGGGACGCGGCACTTCCACATTCGACGGATTGAGTATTGCCTGGGCGGTTGCCGAATATCTCCATGATTTTCATGGCCGGGGCGTGCGCGCACTATTTGCCACGCATTACCATCAACTGACCGATTTGCCGGTCACCAAGCCGGGCACCAAAAATTACAATATTGCGATCAAGGAATGGGGCGAAAAAATCATTTTTCTGCATAAGATTGTGGAGGGAGGCACCAGCCGCAGTTACGGCATCGAAGTGGCGCGCATTGCCGGCGTGCCTCCAGACGTGATTACGCGCGCCCGGGAAATTCTACGCAATCTGGAGAAAGGCGAATTTGACGAAATCGGCATGCCCCGCATCGCCCGGGGGATACGCGGCGGGAAAATTTTGAATCCGCAATTGAATCTGTTTACGAGAAGACAAAACGCGGCCGCGCTGGAAAACAAGGGAAAGGAGATTGTCTCCGAACTGAAAAATATCGACATTCAATCCATGTCGCCGCTCGAAGCGCTCAACAAACTTAATGCGTTGAAGAAAAAAATTTCCGATTAGAAACTGTTCGTTCATAAAGAAGGCGGGAGATATTGCTATCTCCCGCCCTGGAAAGGGTGACGCTTTAGAGAAGGAAATCAGAAGCACATTCCCGGACCGGAAGCTCCCTTGCCTCTTTTGCCTCCGCGGGGACCGTAACCGGTTTTTCTATCCAAACCATAAGCGGCCAGTTTCTCTTTTTGCTCCGGCGTCAACACCTTGTTAATTTCAAAACGGTATGCCGTTTTTTTATCTTCCAACTGATCACGAAGCGTCCTGACTTCCTTTTGCTTGGCGCTGATCTTGTTTCTGGCCGGATCAGTTTGCAGCCAGAGCCTGCGCAGTTCCACCGATTTGTCGGCCATTTTTTCTCTGATCGGCCTGATGTCTTGCTGGTGCGCCAGATTCAGCGCTTCAATTTTTGCTTTTTGCTCTGCGGAAAGATTTAGTCTGTTTAGCCCTCGAAGCGTGCTGCCGCGATCATCCGTTTTTTTGTATCTGTCTCCCGTCCCTTTTCCTTCCCGGGGACTGACGGCAAAAACGGGCACCGATAAAAGAATGCTCAACCCGATGGCCGTTAATATGAGTGTTAATTTTTTCATAATGAATCTCCTTTTTGATTTTGTCATTATATTTGCATTCATATTGAGCAAACGATGTGCCAAAAAAACGTCGGCTGTTTAATGCATTGTAATTAAAGGATTATTTATTAATTTTATGAAATACGGGTTGAAATAATGATGAATGTGTGGATAGTATCTAACCAACAGAAGTATCCAATCGGGTAATATTTATCCGCATCGGGAGGAAGAATCAGGAAATGAGTCCATGGAGAAAAAAAATCCGTTTTGATATTTCGATATGGGTTGCCCTCAGCGCGATAGCGGTTTTGGCAGTCATTTCGACCGTCTCGACCATGTCTCATTTTCAAAAACAGCAAGAAAAAGCGGTAGAAATATTTCTGGAAAAAGGCTCGACGTTAATCAATACTTTCGAGGCGGGGTTTCGTGACGCCGGCGACGAACAAACCCGTTATTTTGACATGCAAAAATTATTGATGGCGGTATC
>JASEHT010000157.1 GCA_030018675.1 Smithella sp. | reverse complement strand
TCTTTGCCGATGCGATTGATGGTGGTGTAAATATAATGGATGTTGATTTCCGCTTTGGCCAGCGGTTTTAATATCGCGTTCATGCCGCCAGCGTGCAGCGGAACTTCCGCAGCCAGAACAGGGGTCACTTCAAAATTTAATTTATAACTTTCCAGAACCGCGGCGGCGCGATCAGGATCATTGACCACCAAACGAACCCGGCTGTCTTCGGCGATGCTCGCGGCGGACACCGCTTTCGTGCTGATATCCTCAAGATCAAGAATATGCGTTAACCGGGCGAAAGAACCGGGCACGTTATCCAGAAGAACCGATATTTGCTTTACAGACATATGAAAATCCTTATGTTTCGTTCACGCATTCAAATCCGGCCATAAACGCTTTTCTGTTTAATTCCGCGAGCGCTTTCTTTCTGCTGCCCATAATCGTTTCCAGGCTCTTCAGGTATATCTCCGGCGTAACAACGGCCGAGACTCTGATGAAAGCACCCATCATGATCGTATTGGCGACCCTGATATTTCCCAAATTTTGAGCCAGATCGGAACACGGAACGCGAAATACTTTGACGTCATGACGATGCGGCTCCTCATTGACGATGGACGAGTTCAAAAATATCGACCCGCCGGTTGTTATTTTGTTTTGAAATGTAAACAGAGACGGAGCATTCATGACGACGAGATTGTTTGGTTCCGACGCAACGGGAGAAGCAATTTCTTCGTCGGCAATGGCCACCGTGCAATTGGCTGTTCCCCCGCGCATCTCGGCGCCGTAAGCCGGAAGAAAAGTGACATGGTAGCCCTTGCTCATTCCGCTGTGGGCGAAACTGATCCCCATCATTAAAACGCCCTGTCCGCCGAAGCCGGAAAAAATTGTTTTGACAAGCATTATTCCGCCTCCGAAGCTTTCTTGGCTTCTGCGATATTATCTTTAAAAACACCGGGAGGAAATTCCTTGGTCATGACCTCATCAATCCATTTGCAGGAATTAACCGAGTTCATTTTCCAGTTCGTGGGGCAGGGGGATAGAATTTCTATCAATGAAAACCCCAACCCGTCAATCTGACACTGAAAGGCTTTCTTTATGGCCTTCTTTGTTTTGTTGACATTGGCGGGAGAATTGACCATGCACCTCTCCAAATAAGTAACGCCTCTTAACTGGGAAAAAATTTCACTCACCTTTACCGGATAGCCATCCAGCGTTTTATTCCTTCCGGCAGGAGAGGTGGTTGTTTTCTGTTCCAGCATGGTTGTCGGCGCCATTTGCCCGCCGGTCATTCCATAAACCGCGTTATTGATAAAAATGATGGTGATATTTTCTCCGCGGTTGGCGGCGTGAAAACTTTCCGCTATGCCTATGGCGGCAAGATCACCGTCTCCTTGATAGGAGAAGACAACCCGGTCAGGAAGAGAGCGCTTAATCGCTGAAGCCATTGCCGGACCTCTTCCGTGAGGAGCCTCAATCATATCAAAATCGAAATAATTATACGCGAGAACCGCGCAACCGGCCGGCGGGACGCCGATGGTAATCCCCCGGATATCCAATTCATCAATGATTTCCGCAATCACCCGATGGACGATGCTGTGTCCGCAACCCGGGCAATAATGGAAAACGTTTTCCTTTAAGCTTTTCGGCCGTTTAAAAACAGTTTTCGCCATGTTAAAAACCCTATATCAAAAAACCTTTTTAGAAATTAATCATTTTTTTTGTAGTGCTTGGCAATTACATTTGCAAGTTCCGACGGAGTCGGCACGGCTCCGCCCGGTCGGCCATGAAATTGTATGTCCGCATAACCCTGCAACGCCAATCGAACATCATCCAGCATCTGTCCCGTGCTCATCTCAAAAACAAGAAATTGCTTAATTTTTGATGATAAATCACGCAGCTGGAGCTCAGGAAATGGCCACAAGGTGATCGGACGGAAAAGCCCAACTTGCATGCCGTGGCTGCGCAACCTTTTGATCGCGCCTTTAGCAATACGGGCGGCGGTTCCGTACGCAACCAGCACCATTTGCGCATCATCGATTTTATATTCCTCATAATGCGTTTCATTTTTCGAAATCACGGCATATTTACGAGCAAGTTTCCAGTTATGTTCTTCCATATCAATGGGATCCAGGATCAAGCCGTGAATAAACTTGCTTTTGCCGGAGCCTGCCCCGCGTAACATAAATTTTTCATTATAGACGCGTGGTTTCGGTTTTTTGAAAATGACCGGCTCCATCATCTGCCCCATCATACCGTCCGCGAGAATCATGACGGGATTGCGGTATTTATCGGCAAGATCAAATCCTTCCATTGTCAAGTCAGCAAGCTCCTGGCAACTTGCGGGAGCGAGCACGATGGTTCGATAATCGCCATGACCACCGCCTCTGGTGGCCTGAAAATAATCCCCCTGTGACGGACGGATATTGCCAAGTCCCGGGCCGCCCCGCATGATATTGACGATGACGCCGGGCAATTCGCAGGCCGCCATGGAAGATATCCCTTCCTGTTTCAGAGATATTCCGGGGCTGGAAGATGATGTCATCACCCTTAATCCTGCCGCGCTGGATCCGGCAATCATGTTGATGGCCGCGATTTCGCTTTCGGATTGAATAAAAATTCCGCCAGTGACATTGCGCATGTTTTCAGCCATGTATTCCGTCAGTTCGTTTTGCGGTGTGATCGGATAACCGGCGTAAAAACGGCAACCGGCGCGGATGGCGGCTTCCCCGATGATATGATTTCCCGACATCAATACTTTATTCACGATATACCTCTATGGCGACTTCCGGGCACATGGTCGCGCATATCGCGCAACCGTTACATTCAGCTTCATTACTTATGCCGACGGGATGATAACTCAGAGAATTGTATTCATGGGTGGTCACAATGTGGCCTTTAGGACAAAAATGGATGCACAATAAACATTCCTTGCACATTTCTTTGTTAATTTTAATATATCCCTTCAAAATCAAGTCCCCCAGAATTTATCAGCGGACGCTATCTTGCGTATATTTAAGAGAATGTCAAGTTTTTTAACGTTTTTATGCAACATATGCGCTCACGATGATAATTTGCGTATTTGAAAGCCCTTTAATCGTATCGCCACAGATCTCTTTAATAATTCTATGGAAACAACAAAAAGTTCTTTCTCAACATCGCATTTTACCACGTTACCTTCTATGCCGGCAAAAGGTCCGTCAATAATTTGGGCATGCTCGCCTTCACGTGGATACTGCAAGGTAAAGATTTCCGTTTTTGCGCTTAAAAAACACCTGATGGCATCAATTTTTTCATCGGGAACCGGCATGGGTTCGGAATTTTCTTTGCTGCCCAGCATACGGACAACGCCGACAGTTTTTAAAATATTTAATTTTACTTCATTATCCGGTAAATTTGTCTGAACGAAGACATATCCGGGAAAAAGTGGAACGAGAATTTTCTTCTTTCTGTCTTTTCGCTTGCTCCAGGCTTCCATCTCGGGTAAAAACGTCTGAAAATTCTTTTCAATAAGACGCGTGTTGACTTTATATTCGTGACGGCTTTTTGTATGCACAACATACCAGGGCATGACGTGGGACTCGTTTCAACGTGATTTTAGGAACAATTATAATATTCGGAATAATTATGCAATGGTGAAATGATGAAATATCTTCGCGTCAGCGGTGTCCATTTAGAGTTAAATGATGATGAAGCCCTGCTTCCCAAAATAACAGCTTCTCGTTTCGGCATACCGATTGAAAAAATCTTATCATTGGAAATCTTAAGGAAAGCCGTTGATGCGCGCCGTCATAAGCCGCCTCATTTTGTTTATGTTCTTAAAGTCGGCGTTCCCCCCGATATATATCTATCCGACAGATTAGAAGGGAATCTACGCTGCGAAGAAATCATCGGTGAAGAAAAACCACCATCATTGATCAAGGTTCAAATGCCCAAACGTCCGGTGATTGTTGTGGGCGCGGGTCCAGCAGGGCTTTTCGCGGCTTATGTGCTCGTGCAAAGCGGTGTCCCGACAATTCTTCTGGAGAGGGGTGGTCCGGTTGAACAAAGAATGCGTGATGTGGAAAAATTCTGGCAGAAGGGGATATTGAATCCGGAAAGCAATGTTTTATTCGGGGAAGGCGGCGCGGGAACGTTTTCCGACGGGAAATTAACGAGTCGCACAAACAGCCCGGACGCTGTCTTGGTGAAAAAAGTTCTCGTTGAAATGGGCGCTCAAACGGATATTCTCATCGACGCAAAACCGCATATCGGTACGGACAGGCTGCGCGACGTAATCCTTAATCTGAGAAAAAATTTGATCGAAAGGGCATGCCAGATTCACTTTGAATCCCTGGTGACTGATTTTTTAATCAAAGACGGAAGGCTGACCGCAATCATTGTCAACGGGAAAACGCAGATTGAAGCGGATTGGCTCATTCTTGCTATCGGGCAGAATGCCGATGATACATATCATAAACTTTTTGATCGTGGCGTGCCGATGCAGGCTAAACCATTTGCGATGGGCTTAAGAGTGGAACATCCTCAGGCCTTAATCAACGCTGTTCAATACGGTCAATGGCTTAATCATCCCCAACTGCCTCCGGCCGAATATTTTATCAAGGCGACTTTGCCGGACGAAAAACGCTCGGTCTATACTTTTTGCATGTGTCCCGGAGGGTCGGTCATCGGTTGCAGCGCGGCGTCTGAATCTCTGGTGACCAACGGCATGAGCAATTCCAAACGCTCCGGCGGATTTGCCAATGCCGCTGTCGTCGCCAATGTGCGTGTCGATGATTTTGCGCCTGATGATTATCCTTTGCACGGACTGACGTTTCGGAAATTCTGGGAGAAGAAAGCGTTTTATGCAGGGGGAGGAGATTACAAGGCTCCGGCACAGAAACTGACTGATTTTCTGAAGGGTAAAACAGGATCCGTTCCCGGGAAGACAAGCTTCCTGCCCGGCGTAACGGCCGCTTCCATGGATGAAATACTGCCGGATTTTATCGCTGCCGCTTTGAAAGCGGGCATGAAAGAATTTGATAAAAAAATGCGCGGATTTGTCACGGAGGAAGCTACCTTGATGGGCGTAGAAACAAGAACCTCGTCACCGGTCAGGATTTGTCGCCGGAGTGACGGGCAGAGCGAAACGCTGACGGGAATTTATCCCTGCGGTGAAGGCGCAGGGTATGCGGGCGGAATCATCAGTTCAGCGGTTGACGGAATAAAGGCGGCCCGACATTTAATCAGTCATTTAAAGTAAACGGCTGTCTATGATAATGTCATCGCCTCGGCGGAGCACTTTTTGCACGCGAATTTTCTTTGCCGATTCCAGCCTGCTGATATCCAGATCACCCACGGCTTCGATTCCTTTACCGATGATTTTCGGCGCGATGACAACCACCATGCGCTGAGCGAGATTTTGCCTCAGAATAGAGGTGATAATATGAGATCCGCCTTCGACTAGCACGGAAGAGATATTTCTCTTCGCCAGCAAGGTGAATAATTTTTTTAAATCAACGTGACCGTTTTTATCCCGTCGCACGGTCATGATTTCAACTCCTGAACCGATAAACTTTTTTGCATTGACGTGATCTTTTTTAACGGTTGTGGCGATCAGCGTTGATGCCAAAGCCGTTTCCCTGAAGACTTTTGATTGGGAAGACAATTTCAAGTGAGAATCGACGATCACGCGCAAAGGATTGCGACCGCAGACCCGTCGCACGGTCAATTCCGGATCATCTTTTATCACGGTTTTACAGCCCACCAAAATCGCGTCGTGTTCGGCTCTCAGCTGGTGAGCAAATTTCAGAGAAGATCCGGAACTGATCCACTGGGATTGACCGGATGCCGTGGCAATGCGTCCGTCCAG
>JASEHT010000156.1 GCA_030018675.1 Smithella sp. | reverse complement strand
TACGACCAGCCATTCGCTGTTTTTAACGCCGGGAAGCCCTTCGCACCAATTGAAAATGATATGTCCGGCCGGATCAAAGGCACGAAGATCAGCGGCCATATCGTCATTTTCTATGGCTACGGCGACGGTCGGATAATCCGTTTTCTGAAGCGCGTCGTTGAGTTCGGTGGAAAGTCTGATGACCTCGTCTTTTTCCTCTTTCGTCCACTCCGGGTCAATATTATATAATACAACAACGGGAATTTTCGCGGGGGGTATGTCCGGTGTCAATGGGATGTCTCCTTTTCGAGGGATTTGTTTCTTTATCGGACAGTCTGTTCGCCGGTAAACGGATTCTAAAGAAGCAATGCTTTTAAGTCAACAAAATGTTGAATATGTTGAATATGTATAGGCTTCCGGAAGTTGAGCCATTATTAAAAGACACCTAAATTCAACCTTGTTTTAGCTTTTAATATCTGATAGTTCACAGCCATGATGGAGAATATGAAGGAAATTCTGACGGTTTCGCAACTCAATGATAACATTAAATTTCTTTTGGAAGAATCCTTTGATTTTGTTCTAGTCGAAGGGGAGATTTCCAATTTGCGGCGGCCGCAGTCGGGACATACCTATTTTACGCTCAAAGACGATAAAAGTCAGATTAGGTCCGTTTTTTTCCGGCCGTTCGGGTTCTCTGAAAAAAGAAACTCCTTTGAGCTGGAAGAGGGCTTGAAAGTTATTTGCCGGGCGCGACTGAACGTTTATCTGCCTCGCGGCGAATATCAACTTGTTGTCGAATCGTTTGAACCTCTCGGTGTCGGCGCTTTGCAAAAAGCGTTTGAACAGCTCAAGGCCAGACTTTCCGGAGAAGGTCTGTTTGATGAACGGCACAAAAAAGATCTGCCCTTTATGCCTGAACGGATCGGTGTCATCACGTCGCCCACCGGCGCCGTCATCAAAGATATCTTGAGCATTACCGGGCGTCGTTTCCCGGCAACGGACATAGTGATTGCTCCGGCTAGGGTTCAGGGCAGTGAAGCGGCGGGAGAAATCATTCAGGCTCTGCGCCGTTTGCATTCTTTCGGGAAGATCGACGTGATTGTCATTGCGCGCGGCGGAGGCTCTCTGGAGGACCTGGCTCCCTTCAATGACGAAACGCTGGCGCGGGAGATTTTTAAATCCGAAATTCCCGTTGTTTCCGCGGTCGGTCACGAGAC
Organism: Smithella sp.; assembly: GCA_030018675.1. Classification (GTDB taxonomy): domain Bacteria; phylum Desulfobacterota; class Syntrophia; order Syntrophales; family Smithellaceae; genus Smithella. The sequence continues at coordinate 4,655 of JASEHT010000156.1, read as the reverse complement.
GGATTTTACCATTTGCGATTTTGTGGCGGACCTGCGCGCGCCGACGCCCTCTGCCGCCGCGGAATTGATTGTGCCTGAGCGGCTGGAACTAATGTCAAAAATCGGCTCCGCGGAGCAAAGAATGACATCCGCATTCAGCCGTCAGCTTGCCGTTTATAAAGATGAACTCGATGATCTGCGCCGGCGACTTAAAGATCCCCGACGTTTCGTGGTGAATCTGAAAATCAGCGTGGACGATTTGAAGGATAGAATCACGGCGGCCTTCTCCCATCGAAAACAAACGCTGCGCCATGAACTGGGACAACTGCAGTTGCGTCTGGCGCACCGGACTCCGGCGGTGACCATCAGGGAAAGAAAAATTTTACTGAAAAATATCGAAAAAGATTTATGCGGCAATTTTACTCTCAGTTTGAAGGCGCATAAGGAGAGACTGCTGAAGAATTCGGCTGTCCTGGAATCGCTGAGTCCTCTGGCTGTTCTGCAAAGGGGCTTCAGCATTACACGAAGCGTGGAGAGCGGAGCCGTCATCCGGCAAACAGAGGGATTAACCGAGGGACAGGATGTGAATGTTCTCTTGGCAAGAGGCAGTTTTAACGCTAAAATACAGAAAATATTTTAGGAACGGAATTTATTCTGTGTGTTAAGACAAATTCATTAACGCAATAATCCCGTTCATCGGGGATTCGGGGTCATTATGGCAAAAGAAAAATTTGAAGACGCGCTGGAAAAACTGGAAGATATTGTCAGAAAGATGGAATCGGGGGACATGCCGCTGGACGACGCGTTGAAATCCTTTGAAGAGGGGATCAAGCTCATCCGCTTTTGTTCCGCCAAACTGGAAGAAACGGAGCGTCGTGTTGAAATGCTTCTGGAAAAAGAAAATGCCTTGCAGGTAAAACGTTTTCAGGGAGACGACTGTGAATCAGGATGATGATTTGTTCTTAAAGGCGTATCTGGAAGACCGGCAGGGCATCGTGGAAGAAGCCCTGCAGCGATACCTGCCGGAAAATGACATCCCCGCCGAAATTTATGAGGCGGTGCGTTACAGCGTTTTTAACGGAGGCAAGCGCATCCGGCCGATTCTCTGTCTTGCGGCGGCGGAAGCCGTCGGCGGCGATCTGGTTCCGGCCATTCCGGTCGCCTGCGCTCTCGAGTTGATTCATGCCTATTCCCTGATTCATGACGACCTTCCCGCGATGGATAACGATGATTTCCGGCGCGGCAAGCCGACCTGCCATAAGGTATTCGGCGAGGGCATGGCCATCCTGGCTGGCGACGCTCTGCTGACCGAGGCCTTTAGTCTCCTCTCCCGAGCGGAAAAGGTCATGTTTTCCGCCGAACGGCGTCTGGCCGTGATTCAGGAAATTGCTCACGCAGCCGGCATCGGCGGCATGGTCGGCGGTCAGGCGCTGGATGTCCTTTCGGAAAAAACAGGGGCCGATGAAAAAACGCTTGAAGAAATTCACCGGAGGAAAACGGGCGCCTTGATTGTCGCCGCGGTAAGATCGGGTGCCTTGATTTTCAATCCCGGCAAGGACAAAATTCAGGCGCTGACCGAATACGGGATGCACGTGGGACAAGCTTTTCAGATCGCGGATGATATTCTGAATGTTGAAGGAGACAGCGGGTTAATGGGCAAGCAGACGGGCAGTGACGCCGCCCGCAATAAAATCACCTATCCGTCGCTTCTGGGAATACAGACGGCCAAGGAAAAACTGGCCGGACACGTGGAAGTCGCTAGGGCCAGCCTTGCCGGTTTTGATGAAAGGGCCATGCCGCTCGTTGTGATCGCCCGCTATGTCATGGAAAGAAAATCTTAAGTAAAATGAATGCGAGGATGTTGTTTTGGTAAAAGAGCCGGAAACTGTCGATTACAGTGTTTTGAAAGACGTGGAATTCCCCGAGGACATTCGCGATCTGAATATCGCCCAACTCAACACGTTGTGTCAGGAAATCAGGGATTTGATCATCAACACGGTAGCAGCCCGCGGTGGTCATCTGGCGGCTTCCCTGGGGACGGTCGAGCTGACGCTGGCGCTCCATTACGTTTTTAACACCCCCGAGGATAAACTGATCTGGGATGTCGGCCATCAGACGTACACGCACAAAATCATCAGCGGCCGCAAAAAAGATTTCGCCGGTTTGCGACAGCAGCACGGCATCAGCGGATTTCCCCGCCGGGAAGAGAGCGTCTATGATGTTTTTGATGTCGGGCATAGCGGGACATCCATTTCCGCCGCCGCGGGAATGATCGAAGCCGCCTGTTTGAAGGGCGACAACCGTAAAATAATCGCGGTGATCGGCGACGGCTCCATGACGTCCGGACTGGCCTTTGAAGGGTTGAACTGGGTGGGAGCCCGTAAGAAAAACATGATCATTGTTCTCAACGACAATGAAATGTCCATTTCACCCAATGTCGGCGCCATGTCCTCTTACCTGAACCGGGTCATGACCGGCCATAAAATAACCACGTTAAAAGCTGATATTAAAAGATTCCTCAACGGCATTCCCGGAATCGGCGGGAATATGATCAAATTCGCTCAAAAAATCGAAGAAATTTTAAAAACCCTGATGGTGCCCGGCGCTCTCTTTGAAGAAATGGGCTTCACCTACGTCGGTCCTCTGGAAGGTCACCGCCTGGATCACCTGATCAAGACGTTCGGGAACATCAGAGAGATGTCCCGTCCGGTTCTGGTTCATGTCATCACCCAAAAGGGTAAAGGTTACCGTTTCGCGGAAGAAAATCCTCTCAGCTATCACGGCGTGGCGCCCTTTGATATTCAAACAGGGAAATCAACCGCCGCGTCATCCGGCGGTCCGACGTACACGCAAGTCTTCGGAGAAACCCTGGTCGCGCTGGCGCGCGATGATTCGCACATCACGGCCATTACCGCCGCGATGTGCGAAGGGACCGGCCTGGACGATTTCTGCAAACAATATCCCGACCGTTTCTATGACGTGGGCATCGCGGAGCAGCACGCGGTAACCTTCGCCGCCGGCCTGGCCCGGGAAGGGTTTGTTCCCGTTGTGGCCGTTTACTCCACTTTTCTGCAGAGAGCTTACGATCAGATCGTGCATGATGTCTGCCTGCAGAAGATTCCCGTTGTGTTTGCGGTTGACCGCGGCGGACTCGTCGGCGAAGACGGGGCCACGCATCAGGGGCTTCTCGATTTTTCCTATTTGCGTTCCATCCCCAACATGATTGTGATGGCGCCTAAAGATGAAAATGAACTTCGGCACATGCTCAAGACCGCAGTTGATTGCGGCAGCCCTGTTTCTCTACGTTATCCGCGCGGGAAGGGAATCGGTGTGCCGCTCGATGACGAATTGAAGCCACTGGAAATCGGTCGGGGCGAAGTGCTGCTTGAAGGGACCGACATCGCCATCATGGCCATCGGCGCGGTGGTTCATCCGGCTTTGAATGCGGCCAGGAAATTAGCGGCCGAAGGCCTGAGCGTTGAAATGATTAACGCTCGTTTTGTCAAACCGCTGGATGAAGAACTGATTTTACGGACGGTCGCAAAAACCAAAAATATTATCACCGTTGAAGAAAACTATCTGCAGGGCGGTTTCGGCAGCGCCGTACTGGAGTTGCTGGCTCAAAAAGGCGTCCGCGATGTGCGGGTAAAATGTCTGGGCATCCCTGATGAATTCGTCCGTCACGCCACCCAGGCCCAGCAACGTCAAAAATACGGGCTGGATGAAGAAGGAATCACGCAATCGATCAGGGAGATGTCATCCCGATCATCTCGTTAATTTGACGAAAGAGAAACATGAAATTCTAAACGCGAATCCGGCTGCTATGCGAAATCATTCCACGCTTTTTACCGTCATTGAAAAGCCGTAACAGAATGCATCCATTCTTTACAGGGATTCCTTTCTCTTCTTCAGGTCCAGCGCCGCCTTGAGTCCTTTTTGCCGGATGACTTTTATTTTCTGTCTTGTCTCTGTGAATTTGAAGAAGCGCTTCCCGTATTTATTCAGCAGTTTCTGATTGATTTCAAAACCGAGGCCGGGCCGCGTGAAAGGCGCAAGCATCGCATTTTTATCCGGAATAATCGGATCGATGATTCCTTCCCGCTGTTCGGGAACCCAGGACGGCTCTTCCAGCGGGTATTCGAGCGGCAGTTTATTTCCCTTGTCGGCCAGCACCATGTTCCAGTTAATGTAAAAACCGATGCCATTGGTCCAGGTGTGCGGAGAAAATTCCCTGTTGTGAGCATGACAGGCATCGATGACTTTTTTAACCTGCGCGATTCCTCCCGCAAAGGTTGCGTCAGGCTGATAAATGTGGAAGCAGTCTTTCTCGAACATAATTTTGATTTCATCCCAGCCGTAGTTGAGTTCGGCGCCGGAAATTTTTACTTTGGATGTTTTCTTCAAAGCGGCGTTCCCGTCGTAATCCCTTGAATCCAGCGGCTCCTCCAGCCAGGTATAGTTGCTGGCATGACAGGCATTGGCGAATTCCGTGGCGCGTTTCAGGTCCCACGCGGGGATTTTATCCACAATGGTCACCAGCCATCCCTGATTGGCGTCCACACCTAAGACGAGATCGTCGCCGACACCTTTTCTTACCACTTCGATATGCCGGATATCATCTTTAAGCTCCTTATTTTTCACGCGCAATTTGAACGTTTTGAATCCGCGTTCCTTCA
>JASEHT010000155.1 GCA_030018675.1 Smithella sp. | reverse complement strand
GTTGACTCTGTAACTAAGCGCGGGACCGGCATAGATCAGATGCTGCAGGTAGACCGACTTTCCACCGAAAACGGAGGGATCGTCATCATCGCATGTCCAACCGCCGGCATAGGGGACATAGGCGCTGTAACCGAATGTCCATTTTGATCCTGGATTACGATGCGAGACACCGAACACAGGCGCGGATAACATGTTTACCGGGGTATCCAGCACAGGGATGTACATTTGACCGGTTGCGGTTCCTTCTTTCCCGGCAAGAGGATCGGTAATCACATTGCCTTCGAAATCGTGAAAAGGCCGGTTTGACGGATCAGCGTCGAAACGGGAAGTTTTGCTCAACAGAACAGGCATTAAGCCGAGGCTGATATAATTACCGTCGCCCATCAGCGAGAGACCGGCCGGATTGTAGTGAATTGAATTGATGCCGGGCGGAGAGGCGGTAACGGTGTTGGCCAGCGCAATGGCTTCGGGGTCGATGGCAATCGATTCCATGAACGCGGCCCGGGATTGAAGAGGATTAATCATGAAACATAACGCTATGACCGCGAAGGTAACGCCGATGCTGACCTGCGATCGAGAAACATTTTTAGCGTGAAAAATTTTGAATAAGAATAATGGTAGACATGCAATAAACTTTCCGGTTTTCACAATGATTGTCATTATTAATGATCCCCCATTATTGTTTTGTTAAAAACAAACTTTAATAAAGAACAGCGTCTTTAGCCAACCGACAGCGTCAATAGATCGAGCCGAACCCAAATCCTTTATTTCTTGTCCTGTTTCCTTTACAGGTCACAGCGCACCTTTTTTTGATAAAGACCCGTTTGAGTAATCTCCTTCTACTCAAAAAACATTAAAATTCAAACGGCAATTTTACTGATACAGACACATCCGGATCGCTGTCCGACAAGCCTATGCCGAGCGATACGTATAATGACCTGGCCGGAGTAATTCTCCATCCTGTTCCCACGCTAAAGGAAGAAGAAAGCGAAGTGCCGCTTTTATATGTTGAGGTATCGTTTATCGTGTATTTACTGCCTAACGCGTAACCAAATTGAGCGCTTAAATTCAGAGAGGCTTGATAGGAAAGAGCGTAACCGAATCCGAAGGCCAGTCCTATCGTTCCGCCCGGTTCGACTTTGGTCAGGGTTTGTGTTTCATTCCAATATTGCGATAGGCCGGTTTCGGGCAAACCATAACTATAACTTAAATTGCCGAAAGTGACGAGCGGATCGATTACCTTGCTTAATGAAACGCCGCCACTGACCGCGTAATGCCCTGACCCGGTTGCCAAGTTGTTCTGCAGGTCAATCCGGTAAGGACTGGTTCCCGTGGGAATGGAAGCCCCCACACTGAATATGGTCGTGGGAATAAGTCCCCCCGCCTTGAATGGCTGCCAGGTCACACCCAGAGAGATATCTCCGAAATCGGTGGCGTCCTGTTCGGACGTTGTTCCGACTTTGTTGTATTTGTAAACAAAAGGAATGCCTGTGCTGAGAGTCAGGTTGTTCCAGAGAGCATATTCGGCGGTGATGGTGTTGGTGAAATTGTGATTGGATCTGCGTTCAACTCTTGTCGCGTCGGCGATAACGTTTCCGGAATAATAAGAGTAGGAAAAAGAATATGAAAGCCCAATGGTGCCTTCTCTTAAAAGTGAATACTGGCGACCCGCTGCCGAGAGGATATCATCTACGGTTTTGCTTTTTTCTTCTTCGGGAATTTCCAGTCTTCTTCGCGCTTCATTTTCAGTACGAATTTTATCGATTTCCTGTCTTAATTCTTTGACTTCCTGTTCGAGGCCTTGGGGGTAATCATTTCTTGTGCCCCCTTTTTCTTCCGAACGGACGCTGGTAGGCGACTGAACATCCATTGCCGGTTCCGCGTCCTCAGCATTCACACCTCTTAAAGCAAGTTGCATCCCTTTAAGGGGTTCATATGCAAAAACGGGAGATGAAAATAATAAAAAAAATGTGACAAAAATTGCAGATAATAGACCAACGGAAACCCTGTGCTTCATTACCATCCTTATCTCGTATAAGCCATTTTTTTATTTATTCAAAATAAAAGCGAAACTTAAACTCGAAAAAATGTTTCATTTCGCGGCAACATTTAAGTTCACGCAGTATTTATTCAACAAACTTTTTAAAAACGAAACGGATAAAAAGTAAGTTTTGAACTACTCTATGCCAATGAAACAAATAAATACTTTTCCCGATTGCAAAAGGTGAATTAACTTTTTAAAATTAAGCGTTTTCGGGCAATAATTTTTTTTTGGAAAATTTATGAAATGATATACAAGCAAAACCTCCTTGTCAAGGAGAAACAGCACATTGTTGATGAAAATATTAGTGTTTTTTGAAAATTGAATTGCAATATCTTGTGCTCATTTTGATGGATTGATTTTTTATTGAGCATCCAAACAGCTTACGCTTTGGAAAAATATCAGCCAGCCGTTTGTTTCAATTCAAGTCTTTGATATTAAATCGATTACGGTTATTTCAGGTGGTGCGAGAAAGCGTACGGGCGGTCCCCAGGTGCCTGTTCCCCGGCTTATGTAGACAGATTTATTTTCACTTAATTGGTGATATCCGTAATGCTTGGGAAAAAACAGGCGGGTAAAGAACATAAAAGGAAAAATCTGACCGCCATGCGTGTGGCCGGAGAGTTGTAAATTAAAATTTCTTTCTTTCCTGACAGTGGGTTGGTGTTTTAATAATAAAATAAACTCCTTACTGTCTTCGGAAGGAAAAAGATCTGATAAATCCGCTTTGCTTTTTCCATAGCCTAGTTGTCTGCCCGTGGGATCTTCAAGGCCGATGATGTGGATGCCGGCAACTTTCTTACTTTCATCCCTGAGAATCTCGAATCCGGAGTTTTGTGTAAAATCTTTAGATTTTTCGATTCCGGCATAATATTCGTGATTCCCGGTTACGGCAAATTTACCGTATTTTGGTTTGATCTTGGTGAATTGTTCAGCCTCGGCAGTGACGTTATCGATTTCGCCGTCCAATAGATCTCCTGTTGAAACTAAAATATCGGGAGTTGTTTCTTGCACGGTTTTCAGGATTTTTGCCAGGCGTTGATCGCGAATAATCAAACCCACATGAACGTCGGATATTTGAACAATGCGTATCCTGCCATTATCGGGTAGGGCTTTTTCTGTGTGTATTTCCAGGCTTTTGACTCTTATTTTCTGGGCGTCAAAAAAGCCGTAAATCACGATGATCACGGAAAGAAAAACCGCCAGCCCGAAAAATACATTTTTCAAAAAAATATTGCCGGAACCTTGATTGAATAACTTGAGTAAATATCTGATGCTATCGAATGTGATGTTGATGAAGAAGAACAAAAAGACAAAAGCCATCCATAAATAACCGCAATAGGCTGTTAAACGGGCCAATGCGTCCAAGTCCAACTTTTCCAGAAGTTTTATGATGACGGGAGCCAGAATAAAAAATAAAAGAAAAATGACAATGATAAATTCTGTTTTACCTGAAAAATGCAGGATATTTTTTGCCCTGAAAAAAGCGTAAAAATTAAGACCGCCGTAAATGCATAAAAATAATAAAAGAAAAATAATCATAATCAATTACCCGCTTTTTCGAATTATGTAAAAACTTGACAAGAAACACCCCTTAAGATAAGTAGTGCCCCTCGATGGGCGTATCTTTCGTCAGGGGACGGATGCCGATGTAGCTCAGCCGGTAGAGCAACTGATTCGTAATCAGTAGGTCACCAGTTCGATTCTGGTCATCGGCTCCAGAAAATTTCAAGTTATCTGTAAAATTATTTATCCTAAATTACAAATTATTTATGAGGTCCTTCGGGCAGTGGAGCCGGACCGTTTATTTCGAAGGCCTATAATATTTTACCTTTGTGGGAGGCTGGATGACATCCCCCCAATGCCGGTTTCGAAATTCCCGTAAACGTCCCGACAGAAACAATGCGCCCGCCGCGGTCAAATGAAAGATGTTTGTTCCGCCGAAATCGCCTTCCACCTTTTTACGGACGTTTCTGACGAGTTCACGCATGTGATCGGTGGGAACAAGATAATCCATTGCCGCCAGTAATATCTTATACAATCTCATTTGCTGAGCAAAGAATTCCGCTCTGGCTCTTAAATGAGCTTTATCCGATTGACGAAGATATTTCCAACCCTCGTACTCTGTGTCGATAAATCGTAAAATTGATGGGCCCAGTTCATGAAAATCGCGTTGGTAAGCTTCCTCCTGAATGTCTCTTCCTTCCTGAACCGTGAAATGGGGATGGTAGTACCAGGGCTCATGAAAAGCGTGCATATCTTCCCAGGGGATACCGGGAATTAATCTGCCTTCTTTGCTCATTCTTTCCCAGAGAGGGGTTCCGGGAACGGGCGCGTAGTGCGAAAACTGACTGGTTGCCGGTCGGCAGGAAAGATGTTCGTCAATATCTTCTCGGATGTTTTCCTTGGTGTGATTGTCAAGCAGCAATATGGAGCTGAGAATCGTCTTGATGCCATAACGTCTCAGCTCTGCCATCAACGCCTTCATATCGATTCCGCGGTTTTTCGGATAATTGGAAAACAGACCTTCGCGTCCGATCCAAATTGTACCGACCCCCATTTCAGCAAGTTTTTCTACTCCGAAATCTATCACTTTGTCCGCGGAACCGAATATCATCAAATTAAAAACCTTTCCGCTTTGCACTACACATTGCCGAAGTTCTTCCGCCCGATCCAGATCGATCAGAAAGTTATCATCGCCAAGGAGTGAAATGAAGTCCAACCCAAAATTCCTTGACACACGATCTATTTCCTTAAATAGCGACTTCCCGGTTTTGTAAAACCGGATATGCCGGCGTCCGAAAAAGTGACTGGGGCTGCAGAAATCACACCCATAAGAGCACCCTAAGCCGATTATTATTTGAGGAAATCGGGGAATCCCGAAAACCGGCATGCCCAATATTTCGAAAAAACGAGTTCCCACGTCCGGATTCTTGAATTCAAATTCCGTCGGCAGCCCCAAGAGTTCGCGCATGAAAGTTATGCCGTCACCGATGCAGATATAATCCACATCAAGGATTGTCTTTAAATTGGGTATTGTGGCGCAAAATCCACCCAGAATTATTTGAGATCGGGGAGATATCTTCCTGATTTGCGCCACCATCCATTTGATTTTCTGAAAATTATGGACGATGGAACTTATGCCGATATAATCATATCCCTTTTTAATTTCCCGGATCAATCTCTTTTGAGATGGGAAATCCAGTGTTGTGCAGGGGATGCCAAGATTTTGGGCAATCACATGGATGCCGTAGGAATCATAACCATTGCGCAAAGAGTAAATCCCCTGAACTTTTGTAAGCTGATTATGATACAGTTCCATAATCGATTCTTTGCGGGAATATATATCGTCGACGGCAAAAGGTTTGAAAACAGAAGTCAGTAATACTTTAGGCGGCATTCAATCGTCTCCGGTTAATCCTTCATTTGCATGACTATCTGCACGACAGCGCAAGAATATTGTCGTGCTGTATTTTATCAGACATCCTTTTTGGAAAAAAACTTTGCCCTCAATACCCAGAACATATATTTTGTAAAATAGATCATTACAACTTTAATCCGCGGACTGCGATGTTTGTACCCCAGATAAAGAATTGAATAAATGAAAAACAACAATTTTACGGGATAAGGGATTTTTTTTGCAACACTGTACGTCAGTTTTTTTCTGAGGAAGACGGGTAAAGCGGGCAGAACTTTAAAGATAAAATAATATTCGCTGTGGAAATCTTGGGAGCCCAGGGCGCTGGCAAAATAACTGTTGGGATTATGCCCTTCATTGATCAGCTTCATGGTTTCGTCATTGAGGATATTCAGTTGATAGCCTGTTTCGATAATCTGCGTTTGGG
>JASEHT010000154.1 GCA_030018675.1 Smithella sp. | reverse complement strand
TATTGCATCACGATGTTTGAGGACAGTAGCCGAACGCTCAATGTTGATGAACAACTTAAAATCAAAGATGTGACGGAACTCTTTCTGGAGAGCCTGGGCGTCAATATGGATGAGTTAATGGCGGGTGCTTCCGACCTGGACTTTACCTGCAAAGCTGATTGAAATTATTTTGTGACGCTTTTAAAAAAAAATCTGTATGTGTCATTTCGAGGAGGACGCTTTAGCGGACGACGAGAAATCTTTCTTTTACATTGTTATTTTATAAGATTTCTCGCTGCGCTTCGAAATGACTGGATGATGATTATTATAATATATAAGTAGGGAGACTCTATGAGCAGAATTGGTGTTTTTGTTTGCCACTGCGGTTTGAATATAGCCAAAACAGTTCGGGTGAGCGAGCTCGCTCAGTTCGCGTCCACGCTGCCTGATGTTGTTGTCGCGAAGGACTACAAATTCATGTGTTCTACGCCCGGTCAGGAAATGATTGCCAATGACATCAAAGAACACAAACTGGATCGTGTCATCGTTACAGCATGCTCCCCGCTGATGCACGAGCAGACTTTCCGCAAAGTTCTTGAAAACGCCGGCCTGAATAAATACCTCGTGACCATTGTCAACATCCGCGAACAGGTCTCCTGGGTCACGCACGATATTGAAGAAGGTACGGCCAAAGCCAAGGCTGTGCTCAACGGTGCCGTTTACCGCGCAAGACTCCTTGCTCCTCTTACTTCGCGTGTCATTGACGTTAATCCCGATGTCATGGTGATCGGCGGCGGTATTGCCGGAATTCAGGCCGCGCTGGAACTGGCCAACACCGGCAAAAAAGTTTATCTGGTCGAAAAGAATTCCACCATCGGCGGACACATGGCGCAGTTCGACAAAACGTTTCCCACGCTGGATTGCTCCGCCTGTATTCTTACCCCCAAGATGGATGCAGTATTGCAGCACAAAAACATCACAATGATGACCTATTCTGAAATATCTGAAGTCAAGGGATATGTCGGCAATTTTGATATTACCGTCAAGCAGAAGGCGCGTTATGTCGATCACAGCAAATGCAACGCCTGTCTGGCGTGTACGGAAAAGTGTCCCGGCAAGGGTGTCTCCGAATGGGATGAAGGTCTGGTGAAACGAAAAGCCATTTACATTCCTTTCCCGCAGGCCGTGCCGCAAAAGCCGGTTATCGACCGCGAAGCCTGCACGTACTTTATCAAGGGCAAATGCAAGCTCTGTCAGAAAGTTTGCGAACAAAAAGCCATCGATTTTGAACAAGAGGATAGCTTTTCTACGGTGAAAGTCGGAGCGGTGATTGTTGCTACCGGCTATGATCTGATGAACACAAAACCGCTGGTGCAGTATGGCTATGGTAAATATCCGGGTGTGTACAGCGCGCTGGAAGTGGAAAGATTGTTCAATTCAGCAGGCCCCACGGGTGGTAAGGTGACAATGCGCGACGGGAAAGAACCGCAGGCGATTGCCATTATGCACTGCATCGGTAGCCGTGATAAAAATAATTATGAACATTGCAGCCGGGTATGCTGTATGTATTCGCTCAAGTTTGCCCATCTTTTCAAGGAAAAAACATCCGCTGATGTCTATCAGTTTTACATCGATATGCGCGCCGCCGGCAAGGGTTATGAAGAATTTTACAACCGCATTATTGAAGAGGATGTGAAATTCATTCGCGGCAAGGGCGCGCGAGTGGCAGAAAGTGTTGATGAACCCGGTCGTCTGATTGTGGAAGCGGAAGATACGATTACCGGAAAATTCATTCAACTGCCGGTGGATATGGTTGTGCTTTCACCGGCAATGATTCCTCGGTCGGATTCCAAGGATATTGCAAGGCTATTAAATTTGAGTACGGACAAATACGGCTTCTTTATGGAGCGCCATCCGAAGCTTGCGCCGCTTTCCACGATGTCCGAAGGTATTTTTATTGCAGGAGTCTGTCAGAGTCCGAAAGATATTCCCGATACCGTCGCGCAGGCCAACGGTGCGGCCGCGGAAGCCCTGACGATTGTCGTGAAAGATAAAATGGAGCTGGAGGCGACGACGGCGATGGTCAATCCGGCATCCTGCTGTGCCTGTCAGAATTGCGTGCGCGTCTGTCCCTACGGAGCACCGTTCTTCAATGATCAAAAAGGCGTTTCCGAAATCAACGAGGCCCTGTGCAAGGGTTGTGGTCTTTGCGCGTCAGTCTGTCCGACTTCGGCCATTATTGCCCGGCATTTCACGAATGATCAGGTTCTGGCCGAAATAGAAGGCCTGATGGAGTTTTAGATATGCCGTTGAAAAGCACTCATCTGCTTTGTTGCGCTGCGACCTTACGTCGTTGCGACGTATGAAAAAATACGCCTCACTCCGAAGGCCTTGCGCGCCGTGCATCTGAGCACTTTTGAACGGCATGAAATAGAATTATTTATGTCGTTTTAGCTTGGAAGTTTTGTGAAAGGAAATTTTATGGATTTTGAACCGAAAATACTGGGCATAGCCTGCAACTGGTGCACTTACACCGGCGCGGATCTGGCCGGAACGACCAGATTGCAGTATCCGCAAAACCTGAGAGTTGTGCGTGTGATGTGTTCCAGCCGCATCAATCCTTCATTTATCTTCCGCGCCTTCCAACTGGGGGCGGACGGTGTGCTGGTCGGCGGCTGTCATCCGGGCGATTGCCACTACAACACCGGCAACCTCTATGCACGAAGAAGACTGGCCGTGACCAGAAAAATACTGGAGTTTGCGGGCATTGAGCCGGGAAGATTCCGTGTGGAATGGATTTCCGCCTCCGAGGGAAATAAATTCGCCGAGGTGGTTACCGAGTTTACCGAGCAGGTGAGAAACCTGGGGCCCCAGACCAAATTCAAGATAGAACAACTGCCAACGCCGGAGAAAATATGAGCATCAATTTCAAACAGATTGAAGAAAAATTGAAAAGCGAAGCCACAAAGCTGCTGGAAGAAGGCAAAGTAGGCGTCGTGCTGGCTTACGGAAAGGGCTATGATGAAAACCATCCCCTGCCTTTCGTTGCCAGAAAAGCCTCCGATGTCGAGAACATCGTTTTTAACGAATACTGTACTGCCAATATGGCGCGTTATATCGTTCGTTATCCGCGCGGTACCAAAATTGCTATTGCAGTCAAGGCGGCAGACAGTCGTGCGGTCATTCAACTGATTCAGGAAGACAAGGTTAAACGTGAAGACCTCGTGATTCTGGGTATCCCGGCTTACGGGATGAAGAACGCCAAAACAGGTGAAGTTGTCGACAGCAAGACGACCTGCGGAATGTATAATCCGGTTATCTATGACACGCTGCTAGGTGAAGAAGTGCACGGTCAGTCCGTGGTTTCACCCTACGATGTTCTTGCCGAGTATGAAGCGATGGATAAGGAAGCGCGCTGGGCTTTCTGGAAAAAAGAACTGGATAAATGTATCCGCTGCTACGCCTGCCGCAAGGCCTGTCCGATGTGCTACTGCGATCCGTGTTTCATTGATCAGAACAAGCCCAAATGGGGCGAAAAATCGCCCGAGTCGCACGGCAACCTGATGTATCATCTGACCCGATTCCATCATCTGGCCGGCCGGTGCATTGATTGCGGCGAGTGTTCGCGCGCCTGTCCCGTGGATATTCCGCTTTATCTGTTCCACAAGAAAGTGGCAAAGGATTGTGAAGAAATGTTTGGTCAGGCCGCGGGGATGAGCATTGAAGACAAGCCCGCGCTGGTTAATTTCCGGGTGGAAGATTCCGATAAAATTCTGGAGTAACGAAGAATGAAGAAAACATCTATCAATAAAATATCCGATCTGGCCGCCGAACTGTTGGGAAAAGGAACGCTCGTCGCGCCCGTTAAGGAAGACGCAGGTTTTAATTTCCGCGAGATTTCCAATGCGGGTCAGGTGGATTTGAATTTCTATAATACACTGATGAGTCCCAAGTCGGCATTCTTTCCGCAGACGGAAGATTTTGTTCGTTATGATAAAAACAAATCCGTTCTGGACGCCCAGTGCGTTGATTTGAATTTGAAGCCGGTTTTTCTTTTCGGTGTCCGTCCCTGCGACGCCAAGAGCTTTCAAATCATGGATATTCATTTTTCCGGCACAGGCGTGGTTGATCCCTACTGGAAGAAAAGAAGAGAAGCCACAACCGTTTTCGGTTATGCTTTTGACATCAATACCCCTGCCGATGGAGCGGATTTTTATTCGACATTGAATATCGGCGCGGCTGATCCCGAAGGCAGCGATGTTTTTATGATGAAGAGGGGCGACGAACTTCTTTTGAAGGCTGTCACGCCGAAGGGCGAAACCCTGCTTGCATCGTTGACCTCGCTGGCCGATGCTTCAGCGGATGAACAGAAATATTTTGACGACACCGTCGCCGCGGGACGTGATTTTAAAACCCGCTTTACCTGCGTGGACGATAAAGTAATTGCCAAAAAACTGGAGGACCTCTTCCATAAAACAGAATTCTGGGAAAAGATTTCCGATGCGTGCCTGAGCTGCGGAGCGTGTACCTTCGTCTGCCCGACCTGCTATTGCTTTGATATCTGCGACGAGACGCTTTTCAGTAAGGGAGTCCGCCGCCGCGTCTGGGATGCCTGCATGTTCACGGATTTTACGCTGGAGGCGAGCGGCCACAATCCGCGCACGAAAGTTTATCAGCGCTTGCGCCAGAAAATTTGCCACAAATACTCATTCCACGTCAGAAAATACGGCGTGATTTCGTGCGTCGGCTGCGGGCGCTGCACGCGCAACTGTCCGGTTAATATCGATATTTTTTCGATTGTGGACGAAGCTTTAAAAGCCTGATGAATTTAAAATAAACTCTTTGAGGAAAAATATGTGTTCAAATAATCCATACATTCCCATGCCGGTGGAAATCATCAAAATCATCGACGAAGTGGACACGCATGATATCAAGTCGTTTCGCTTGAAATTTATGAACAAGGAAGACGAAGCGAAATTCAAGTATCTGCCCGGGCAGTTTTCCGAACTCTCCATTTATGGAAGAGGCGAATCGCCCATCGGGATTGCCTCATCGCCAACCGAAGAAGGTTATGTGGAATTTACCGTTCAGCGGGCGGGCGCCATTCAGCCGGGTCTAGTAACGGCGGCTCTGCATGATATGGATGAAGGCGCGAAAATCGGCCTGCGTGGGCCGCTGGGCAATTCCTGGCCGATTGAATTTCTGGAGAAAAAAAATATCGTGGTGGTCGGCGGCGGATTCGCTTTCACGACTTTGCGTTCCCTAATCAACTATATGCTGCACAAGGACAACCGTTCCCGCTTCGGTGAGATTACGGTGATTTACGGCGCAAGAACCCCCGGCCTGCTTTTATATAAGGACGAACTGGCCGCGTGGGAAAAAAGGGACGATATCAAAACCATCATTACCGTGGATAAGGGTGATGAAACATGGAAGGGCAGGGAAGGCTTTGTTCCCGCCGTCTGCAAGGATGCCGCGCCGTCGCCGAACAATGCTGTGGCTGTCATCTGCGGACCGCCGGTGATGATTAAATTCACTCTGCCGGTATTTTTTGAACTGGGTTTTTCCAAGGAAAACATTCTGACATCGCTGGAAATGCGTATGAAATGCGGCATCGGCAAATGCGGCCGCTGCAACGTCGGCTACAAATATGTCTGCTCCGACGGACCGGTATTCTCTCTGGCCGAACTCGACGAACTGCCGCGAGATTTTTAAAAACCCATTTTATTTTATCATCAGCCCGTATGACCGGTACAAAAAAGAAAAGCCGAAGCTGATCAGAAACATTCCGCCCTTTGGTGCGGATTCACGCTCCGAATGTGGCTACCCAGTTGCCGACAAAATGTGTAATAGCAATCACAACGATGGCAATCAAAATATGCTCGCCAATGATTTTCCATGGTTTCTCTTCCTGAG
>JASEHT010000153.1 GCA_030018675.1 Smithella sp. | reverse complement strand
CCTGGAGCTCGCGGCTGCCATTATCGTGGCTCTCCTCGCCATTCTTCTTCCCCTGCTGGCGCTGGCCATTGTGGTAACGATTTGTGTTCTTATCGTTCGGAAACTGGCAAAATTAAAATTCAAAAGACAACGAGCTTGAAAAGCGCGTCCGTCTTTATAAAAACTCCACGCTTTTTGCCTCGCCTCATTTCGACCAAAGGCCTTTGCGGTTCCGCCGGAACGTGGCTTTGTCCATCATATATCATTTTAATGTTCCGGATCCTGAATAAAAAACGCCCCGGATTTGAGACCGGAGCGTTTTTTAGAGTTTGTTCACACGCTGGACTACAATACCGCTTCCGGACCTTTGATGCCCAGAGATTCCATGATTTTCAAGGCTTTCTCTTTTAAAGCATTGGCCACGCTGACCGCGTCATTAAGATTGCCGCCGGTAAAATTATCTTTGGCTTTTGTCCATTCCTCTTCCATGGAGGCAATTTCCGACTTGGCTTCCGCGAGTGCGTCTTTCGTCACATTGGCAGGCAGTTTCTTGAGCTGGGAAAGTTTGTCCACCTCGGATTTCAAATCTTCCAGCATCCCGGGGAATCTCTGATTCAAATCCGTCCATTTCTGAGTCAGCTCTTCCCTCTTGATGTTGGCTTTTGCCAGAACGTCTTTTGCTTTTTCCGAAAGAGCGGCAGCTTCCTGTAAAACCACCTTATACTCCTTCTTCATAAATTTTTCTTTCAAAGAAACAAGAGCATCTTCCAGGGACTGAACCTCTTCAGGTGCGATCTTGACGGCTTCGGTCTTGGTTAAGTTTACGGCTTCTTCTGCCGCTTTCATTGCCAGTTCCGCAGGTCCCTTGCTGCTCGAACAGGAAATCAAAATAAATATTGATACAAACAACATCACCGCTAAAGAAAAATTTTTTCTCATGATCGTTCATCCTTTTCGGTTATTGAATTAACCCGTTTAAAATTATAATAGTATTTTTATCTGCTTATTTAGATTGGTCTTGAAATATTCTTGAGGCAAACCAGGCATCACCTCCTGTGTGTTTCATGCATATTTATCAAGAAATTTCACAGCCTGCTTCGGTATTTGTTTCCCCAGCGGGCTGTGATGAATCAAAAAACATCGATAAAATTTCATTCAGCGACGATCCGGACGCGGTTTGGGGCCGGGACCGGGTTTGGGTTGCGGCCTTCTGATATCTCGCCGTTCCTGAACCCTGGGGCCTTTGGGTTTCATGCCCTGCACGCCCCATCTTTGCTTTTCCCAATGTCGGTCTTTTTTCCAACCCTGCCAGTTGCGCTGAAGTTCATACGGAGGAATCCGTTTGTATTCCCAACGGTGTCCTCTCCAGTTTCTATTTCTGTAATGATCTCTCCATCCCGGAGGAATGTTTTGATAAAAATAGGGGGACCGATGATAAAAAGACCATCCTCTGTCATAGTAACGAGAACGATACCAACGTCCGTTCCACGGACGCCACCACCAGCCGCCTAAGAAAAATATTTCATCCTGAATATCTGGGATAACATAGACATCCGTTTCCGGAATCACAACCACATGAGGCGGTAACGGGAAAATGATTGGCGGCGGCAGCGGGATATTAATGTGCACGCGTACACCGGCTACCGCGGAAACCGGCAAAAAAGTTGCCAGCGCCAGAAATACTATTTTCAATAGGATTTTTTTCATGAGGAGACTTCCTTTCCAATTTTTTAAAAAGTGACAAAAAATTAAAAGCATCTCTCTTGTGCCTGTCTGAAAACGGTTAAACTATAAGAAACAAGCACAAACATGTCAAGATCAAAGGAGAAACCCTGTTCTGATGACATAAACCCGGATATCACTAATTCTCTTTATCCAGCGCCTCACGAAATTTTAAATAATCAGCCGAAGCCAGGCGGGGCTGTTCGATCATTGGCAAATGTCCCAAACCCTTCATGATAATTACCTCGGAGTTCGGCATCAAATTATGCAGGATATCGGCCGTGGCCGGATTGATGGCCCGGTCTTGATCCCCGAAAACAATCAATACCGGCGTTTGCAGTCCTGTTATATATTTTTCGGCGGAATCGGAGGTTAATGTTTTAAAAATACGCTGTTCCAGTTCATAATTGTTGATGCGTTCCTGCGCCATGACATTCAATATCGGCCGCGGAATAAAGGGCGGATCGGCCATCACAAAAGCGAATATTTCAGCAAACTCATCCTCATTTTTGGCCATCAGAGGATTCTTGTTCGTTTTGGCCATGACATCACGTAATTCGCTGGGAGGGGCGCTCCAGATCCCGCCCGGATTAAGCAGCCACAGACTTTGCGTTTCATTGGGATAAACAAAGGCGTACATCATGGCAATATGACCGCCCATGGAACTTCCGCCGATATGCGCCTTGTCGATATCCAGCGCCTGCGCCAACGTTCTGATTCTTACCGCCTGGGTAAGCGCCCCGTAATCGGCGTCTTGCGGATGACTTGATTCGCCGAAACCGATGTGATCCGGGATAATAACCCTGTAATGCGGAGTCAGGTAACGGGCCACCCTGGTGAAATTATCCTTATTCGCTCCGAAACCGTGCAGAAGGATGAGCGGTTCACCCTTGCCCCCTTCCAGATAAACGTAGTTCAGATCGTCCGAAAGCTTTATTTCCTTGCGTTCCAGCCCGGAGCGTTTGCGTTCAATATCCAGGGCCAGTGAGGTCGCCTTCTGGGGAGCCAGATAAAGAAACCCCACACCGGCCAAAACACAAACAATCACGAAAAGAAGAACAGCTTTGATAATGCGCATTTTACCTCCCTTGATGTGTAATGTTTTTGGAATGTTTGAAAAACTTTGTACAACAATATCGTGAAAAGAGCAAAAGTAAATTATTGCCCGTTTTCTCCGGGGGGCTTTTCATGATCGCCCGTTTTTTTCAGGCTGCCCGCAAAAAGCTCGTATTCCAAAAGGCGGCATTCGATATCCCCGTTATAAAAGATGATGCGCCGTTTTGTTCTCAATCCTACCTTTTTGGTCAACTCCAGGTTGCCGGTGAAGATATATCCGTAATAGCCCGGACCGGCATTCTTGAGAAAGTTGCCGACATCCGCGTAAATCTGTTCCAGTTTTCTAAAGGGTTTTCCCCCGGACCGGACACTCTCTTTTTGCTGGTCCCGCGATTTCCGCAGGATAATCTTTTTCCCCTCGGCTGAAGATTTTCTGGTACCGTGATAACCTGCGGAAGGCTTTCCGGGATCAGACGCTTGCATTCGTTCGCCGTAAGGCGGATTGAAAACAATAATGCCGTCGCCTTCATGGGGAATCGGAGTCTGTTCAAAGGGGCAGGTTTTAAATTCTATCAAACGGTCAACCCCGGCGGTTTGTGCGTTTTGTCTGGCCGCGGCTACTGCCGTTTGATCAATGTCCGTGGCGATAATTTTCACGGGCAATTTCTTCAGCGTCATATCCCGGGCGTTTTTGCGCAGTTGCAGCCAGTCTTTCTCGGGAAATTCCTTGATAAACATGAAGCCGTAATTGTTGCGCAATGATCCGGGCGCCCGATTCAAGGCCATTAGCGCCGCTTCAATGGCCAGCGTTCCGCTGCCGCACATTGGGTTGATGAAATGGCTTCTGCCGTTCCAGCCGGTTGTCATGATCACCGCCGCCGCCAGTGTTTCCTGCATGGGCGCATTGAGGGGAATTTTGCGGTATCCGCGCAGGGACAGCCGTTCTCCGGACGTATCGATATAAACATCTGCCCGGTTGTTTTTCCAGTAAACGTGAATGACGGCTCTATCCTTATCCGGGCCGGAATCAGGGCGCGTTCCGGATTGCACGCGTATCCGGTCCACGATCGCGTCCTTGACTTTCAAATTGGCGAAGCGCGAATCGGTAATCGCGGGATTGTCGGTAATGGATGTCACGCAGACATAAGCCGCGCTTCCTGATTCGTGTAGAAGATTTTCCCACGGAATAGAGTTGATCTTTCTGTAAAGAAGATCCGGCGTATCGACGATAAATGTCTCCAGTTGATAAAGCACGCGTTGGGCGGTGCGCAGATGCAGGTTTAGCCTCATGGTGTCGGCAAGATTTCCTTCGGTTTGAATCGCGGTATCCCATTGATTCGTAACGGAAAATCCGAGCGCGCTAACCTCTGCCTTCAAACAGTCGGACACGCCCTTGGGGCAGGTTATCAGAATTCTACTTTTCTTGTTCCAGACGGACATGGATTCCTCATGGTGATGAATGCGGTTTGAGAATATGACGCACATTTCATGGTCGCAGCTATACTATCCGGAGCACTATTTTACCATGAAATATTTTCTGAAGTGCATGGGCCATCAATCGCAAAGGCCTTTGGCTCTGGCGAAATCCAGCAATCGGCATTCTCCCCAATCGCAGACGACGCGGGCATCAGGACAACCGGCTTCATTATTCTGAAGAAGATAGGCGTATCCGCGGCTGTAATAGGCCAGAGCATAATCCGGATCCAGAAGGATTGTCCTGTTAAAATCATCTATAGCTTCCGGATACCGGTCCATTTTAGCGTAGGCCGATCCCCTGTTGAAGTAAGCGTCGACATAGCCCGGTTTCAGACGGATGGCCATGTCGAAGTCATCAACAGCAGACTGCAATTCACCGAATTCACCGTGCGTTGTGCCTCTGTTGTAGTATATTTCCGCTGTATCAGGACTAATCCGGATGGCCTCGCTGTAGTCTTGTATGGCCGTATCATAGTCGCCGAGTTTCGCGTGAATATTACCACGGTCACTATGGAAAACGGCTACACCCGGCCTGATAAGGATGGCATCATTATAATCATCTATGGCAAGTTGATATTGACCGAGCTTCGCGTAAGCGTCGCCTCTGTCTGCGTAAAACCTGGCGTTGTCAGGTCTTATTTGAATTGCCATGTCATGATGTTCAATTGCTTCTCCAATCCTCCCCGCGTCCACCAAGGCTGAGGCGAGATTGTTGTAAGCGAGCGAATTATTTTTCGTGACATTAATGGTGTGGCTCCAGAGGATAAGGCTGTTTTTCCAATAGCCGCATTGTTTCCAAGTCATAACGCTGATCATCGCGATAACGATAATTCCGGTCGGGAATAAAATCTTTTTTCGGACATCGTTGCTTTTTATCAGTGCGGGAATTCCCCACGACAGCATGATGGCGATGCCGATGGAGGGAAGATACGTGTAGTGATCGGCAGTAAAGGCGTTGGTGGGCACCAGACCGATTACGGGGACCAGCGTTCCCAGAAACCAGAACCAGCCCGTAAATAGAAAGGGCAATTTGCGGAAAGTCCATAAAACCGAGAACGTAATTATTAAGACAATAAGTCCCGAAACAAAAATCTGAGAAGCAGGGAAGGAATCTTCCGGTAAATAGAACAAAGCCAGATGGACGGGCCAGAAGGTATCCTTCAAATAAAAAACATAAGCGACAAACGTGTTGCCTAGACGAGCGGGTAAGGACGTGTAAACCGGATTTGTTCCGTATTGCGCCCACACAGTAACAATGCTCGAGGCAATAGTCAGGACAAAGAAAGGTGTTTTTTCTACGATAAGATTGCCGAGATGTTGAACGGGCCTGGTTTCTCCCTGCCAGCGTCCCAGAGGCCAGTAGTCCATCAGTAAAAAGACAAAGGGGAGTGTGACCAGCATGGATTTGGACAAAAGACCCAACGCAAATAAAATCAAACAGATAATATATGAAGAACGCCTGGAATCCCTGACGTAGAAGGCATAGGCATATAAAGAAGCCATACCGAAGAACAGGCTCAAGACATCTTTACGTTCCGACGCCCAGGCGACGGATTCCACCCTTAAGGGATGAAGGGCGAAGAAAGCGGCGGCAAAAGCGGAAGACCAGAGATGGTTGGTGGTTTTATACAGAAAAAGAAACAAGAAGATAACCGCACCGATGTGCAAAAGAAG
>JASEHT010000152.1 GCA_030018675.1 Smithella sp. | reverse complement strand
CTATTTCGGTAAAACGGTCAGCAATATTCATGGTTGGCAGTTTGTCACCGTCATCAAGCGTCAATTACAGAAAACGCTTTAATTCTTTAATGATTTCGTCGCTGGCGTCTTCCAGAACGTAATGTCCTGCGTTCTCAAACGTTTTTACCGCGGCGTCGGGATAGATTTCTTTCCAGCGGTTCAGGAAATAATCGTTAAAGCAGAAATCCTTCTTGCCCCAGAGAATCAGTTTGGGGCATTTGTGCCGGGCGAGGGATAATTCGATATCTTTTAAGGTCTGATAGCTGCGATGATTCGGATTCATGGGAATGTCGGCGACAAATTTGGCCGTCGCTATACGATTACGATAATTATCATATGGATAAAGATAACCCTTTCGTATCTCCGGCGACAATTTTTTTGCCACAGCCATATAGGTTGCGACCAGCGCGAATCCGTTCAAACGGCGAATGACCTGTTCGGCTAAAATGGGAATCCGGCACATATTGATCTGGAAAGCGATGAACTCGGACGTATAAGCAGCGGTATTCAGAAGAACTATTTTTTTGACAAGCTCCGGGTGCCGCGCGATAAGACCGAATCCGATTGCGCCGCCCCAGTCGTGAACAATCAAAACAAAATTTTTAAGGTTTAAACGCTCAACGAGTTTTTCCAGATTATCAATATGGTTTTTCAATGTGTATTCATAATCCTGCGGTTTGTCCGAAAGGCCGCAGCCGATATGGTCGGGAGCCACAACCCGGTTGGTTTTGGAAAATTCCGCGATCAGATTCCGGTAATAAAATGACCAGGTGGGATTGCCGTGCAGCATCAAAATCGGTTCACCGCTTCCTTCATCGAGGTAGTGCATCGATAGCTGATTCGACAGTTTCAGGAAATTTGATTTAAAGGGGTATAATTGATTGAGCCAGTCCGGTCTTACCATTTTACCCCCAACATGATTGAATTCAGTCCCGATCCGATACCCAGCAAGCCGACATGGCTGCCCGAGGGAATCTTCTTCTGTTCTTCAAAAAAATTCAGCGTTACAGGCAAGGCAGACGCGCCGGTGTTGCCTAAATATTGATACGTTGTGAAGGTGGGGCAGTCCTCCAGTTTTAAGATTTGTTTCAAGAGACTTTCGTGCGCCACACCCACCTGATGTCCGATGAAAAAATCAACGTCTTCATTGGTCCATCCCAGCTCGTGTTTGGTTTCCTCCCATGTTTTTTCGGCAAGCGCGATGCCCGCTTTCATCAGTTCTTCGGAATCGGTTTCCATCATCAATGAGTGTGTGTCTCCGCCGCCGCGGCACAAAACATTGGCCGACGAATCGGCCAGCGACGCTCCTCCCAACAGCAAATGACCGCCTTCAACATGATCCTTATGAGACACCGTATAGGCGACAGCGGCGGAGCCGATGGTCAGATTCGCGATGTATTTCTTAATGCTTTTACGGGTGATGCTTTCATCTTTCAATAAATTATCAATCGTTTGAAAGAGCAGCGGACCTCCGTTTTCACCCGAAACGATCAAGGCGTGCTTAATCGAGCCGTTTTCGATCATATTGGCGGCAACCACGATTGCACTCAGGACACCCAGGCAGGCATTGGACAAATCAAAAAACATTGTCCGGGGCGGAAGTCCCAGATTATGATGAACAATTGAAGATGTTGAAGGTTCCAGAAAATCCCGACAGACGGAAGCGTGAATCAGCAAATCAATCTGATCCGGTTTGACCACGTTTTTTTTAAATAAATTCCTGGCCGCTGCAGTGGATAAATCGCTGGGCATGGTGCCCGGAGGCCAGAACCGTCTTTCCCGGATACCGGTCATCAATTCTATGCGGCCGGCGGGCAGTTTTAAACGCTCATAGAGTGGCGCAAGTCTCTCTTCAATTTCAGCGGAGGTCATTATCTGTTCGGGAAGATGGTGGGCAAAGGAAGAAATCACGACATTTTTGAACTTCATGCCTTGTCTCCGCTCATCAGGCAATGAAGGTTGGCCATCGAAATGCCGCTGAGCATGGCGCCGACGATTCCCAGAAAACCCTGATCGGTTCCGCAGATAAAAAGATTCTTGACGGCGGTGCGGCCGTCCCTGACTTTCTGGGTGCTTCCGTAAACAGCGCCTTTGATGTGACCGGTGTAGCGCATGATCGTACGGGGCGTAAATACATCAGAGTAAAGCAATTCGGCCTCGAATTGCGGAAATAATTTTTTAATCAAAGACAGAGAGGCTTGTCGCACTTCCTGCTTCATCAAAAGATAAGCTGCCTTGTCCAACTCATTCCACTTTTCAAAATTGGCCATGAACGTTACGCGAATCACGCCTTCATTGTAATCGTCACTGTTAAAATTATTCGGAAAGCAGATAACGGCGCTGCTGTAATCGCAGAGCGTATCAGGCTTGCGATAGGGGTATTTGTCGTTATCGTTAAAGAATATGATCGTGTCATGAATGCCCTGGTCAGCGGGTTTTTTATCGAAGAAGAGAATCGTTTCCGTGAAGCTCATCGCGCCCGCAGCCGGACACTCCTGTTTCTCGGACACGATGTTCATGGTTTCCGGCAAACCAATGGAAGACATAACTTTGTTGGAGTCGAGCACCTCTCCGTTATCGAGGACGACCCGCCGGACAACGCCGTTTTCCACATCGATTTTTTGTATGCCGGCGCCCAGCCGCAGCTCTCCGCCCAGTTGCAGGTATTTTTCGATGAGCAGATTAATGATGGAGCGCACGCCGTTTTTCGGCCGGCTGAACCCTTCCAGAAAAATGCTTTTGAACATGATCACGAACTGTGAAAAATCCATGTCATTTTCCCAGGCGCTGCCGTAAATCAGCAGGGGGCAGAAAAGCATTTCCAGCAGGTTTTCATCGGTAATAAATTCCCGGACCTTTTCTTTGGCGCTTTGATACTGATTTTGGAGATTGACATCGTCAAAGTTCAGCACCGCTTCAAGCAAATGGCTGAAATTTTCCTGTTGATGAGGGAAGACGCTTGCGACTTCATCCATCAGCAACTGAGGGTTATTGGAAAAAGAAAGCTGCCGTTCAGGAAAAACGATTCGCGAAAAATGCTGCTGCGACAACTCCAGTTTTTCATAAGGGATTCTTAATTGTTTGAGCAACTTGGTTAACGGACGTCCCCTCTCTCCTTTGCGGGAGAAGTTGGTCATGGCGTGTAGACCGACGTCGAGTTTTCTGCCCAGACGCTCATAATAGGAATTCAGGCCGCCGGGGACTTTGTGACGTTCCAGGATACAGACCTTCTGGTCGAACATCGCCAGCCGGATTCCGGCCGCGAGTCCAGACATGCCCGCGCCGATGATGATGGTGTCGTAATGAGCCATAGCTGATTTACGCGAATTTCGGTCCTAAATATTCAATGCAACTTTTAATGGTTGCCAGTTTGGGATAGTCGTCCTGCGGAACTTCGATCTTGTATCGTTTTTTCAGTTCCATCACGATATCCAGAAAGTCCATCGAATCCAGATCAAGCTGATCCCGCAGTCTCACGTCGTCGTCAATATTGGACAAATCTTCGTCAATGGCGATTTCCGCTATGATATCTATAATTTTTTGTCTTATGGCCTGATAATCCACCGATGCCTCCTCCTGATTGTTTATTTGATATATTTTTTGACAATTAAAACCGAATTGATGCCGAGCATTCCAAAAGAATTGTTTAATAGAATGCTGACTTCTTTTTCCACGGGGGCGCCGTTGACCAGATTTTTCATGGCGCATTCCGGATCAATGTTTTCAATAATCTTACAGGAATGAATTTTGTTATCCGTGAAACTGGGAAGATTACCGGCCAGCTCCAACGCCCCGGCCGCTCCCATCGCGTGGCCGATGAAGCCCTTGGTGCAATTGATATATGTATTGTCCGACGCACCGAAAACAGCCCTGACCGCTTCACATTCATTTTCATCGCCGGACTTGGTTCCCGTAGCGTGCAGATTGACGATATCCACATCTTCGGGGGTAATTTTTGCCTTGGCCAAGGCGGCTTTCATACATTCAATCTGTCTTTTTGTATCGGGAAGAACGAAATCCACTGCGTCCGAATTGATATGATATCCGGCTATCTCCCCGTAAATTTTGGCTCCGCGTTTTTCGGCATCCGCCAGTCTTTCCAGAACGAAAATCGCGCCGCCTTCCGCAACCACGATGCCATTGCGGTTAACATCCAGAGGACGGCAGGCTTTGGTGCAATCTTCATGAAAACCAAGAGCTCCCTGACTTTTAAATCCGGCGAAGATGCCGAAAGTTCCCGTGCATTCGGAAACCCCTCCTGCCAATACGAGATCCACTTCCCCCATCTGCAGCATCTGCATACCGTGAATGATGCCGATGTTTCCCGCCGCGCAGGCAGCCCCGATGGTGTAGGCGGGACCTGTGATTCCCAAATTCAGACTTACTTCGCCGGCAGGTGTGTTGGCTACCGTTCGGGGGTTGTGATGATGAGACCAGAAACCGGTATCAAGATTATGCTGATGAAGCTCGTAAATTTCATTTTCCGTTTCCACGTTACCATGCTCGGTAATTCCCAAATAAATCCCTATTCTGTCTTTATCCAGAAGATCGAGAGATAAACCGCTGTTTTTTAAGGCTTCATGGGCGCAATAAATGGAAATGGATCCTGCCCGCGTTCCCCGGCGGCGCATTTTTTTCTTTTGATACAATTCTTCATTAAAATTACAGTTCCCCGCTGCCAATTTGCCCATATAGCGGACTTCCATTTCGGTAAGTCCGGATTTCTGGCTCAGGAGCGCTTCGCGAAAATCGTTTAAATTATTGGCATTCGGAGCCGTGAGGCCGACTCCTGTAATGACAACCCTGGCAAGTGGATGATTATTCAAGGCCATTTGTTAATCCCAAACCAATACTGCGCTAAAAAAACTTGATATCATTAATAAAAAATAAAACATCTATGTGATGATTGTAATTTTTTATTCCTGACGGCAAAAAATTGCCAATCATCCCCATTAAAAGCTTAAAAATTAAATGAATGAGGTTAAGTTGCTAACAGGTTTACAGTAGCATGTCAACAAAAAATTGAGGGAAGGCTCATTTTATTTTGAGGGGAAGCTCAATTTTGTTATGATGCTTTATTGAGTATTTCAATCATAATTTTAGCGCAGGCCAGAGTATCGGAGAGCGCGTCGTGATGACACAGATCAATGTTGAAATTCCGGCATACGGCAGGCAGATTGGTGGGATAAAGGCCGAAAACCTTTCGCGAAAGCTTCATTGTACATTTGAAATCAACGCCGGGTTTTATGATGCCGTGTCGTTCGCAACAGGCATAAAGAACGTTTTTATCAAAACTCGCGTTATGCGCGACCGCGAAATCAATATTTTCGAAAAAGGGCCTGATGTTTTCCCAATGTTGCCCGAAATCCGGCTCGCTTTCAACATCTTCCCATGTGATTCCGTGAATGTAAGTAAAAACAAAATATCTGTATGGCGGCCGGATCAGATAACAGGCCTGATCAACAATTTTACCGTCCTCCACCCGCACCAGACCTAAGGCGCAGGCGCTGTCCTGGTAATAATTTGCTGTTTCAAAATCCAATGCCAGAAAGTTCATAACAATTTATTTAACTCATATTTTATAATTTGTTGAGCATCAAGTTAACACAACTTTTCTTCTCTTGAAATAGTAATGTGATGACATAAAACATAAAAACCCCCTTGAAGCTCTCGCCTCAAGGGGGCTGCCGCTATATAAACAGATCATGATTTATTGGGCGGCGATTACATGAACTTCCTTTGCGAATCGCGTAAGCGTGTTCGGTTTTCTTATGCCACGATGTTTCTAACCGCTTCAATAACCGGATTGGTGAACAAAGCCATCAGGATGGTGTAAAGAGCGAAGGCACCAACCATTTCGGTCACGTACATTTTTTCGTATTTTCTTTTCAGGGCCATTAAAATCAATCCGCCGACAATCAGGCAGCCGAATTGAAAGAACGGGAAATTAACTGCCCCTGCCGCAGCATATTGAGCGAAACCAAAAGTCGCAGTTAGCAAAATCACCGCCGCCGCTACTACTACTGTTGTTAATGTTTTTTTCATGATCTGTTACCTCCTTTTCAGGAATTTTTATATTTGACTTAATCTTATTGAAATTATTGTGCCATATTAGTGAAATATCACACAATAATTTTTAAA
>JASEHT010000151.1 GCA_030018675.1 Smithella sp. | reverse complement strand
CATCGACTTCCGGACCGAGGATGATCTCACAGATTCCCAATTCCCTACGCTGTCCATTAGAATCAGGAAACAATTCAGAAGAGACAATATACGGAAGCAACCTGTTGCCTTTAATACGAAATCTTTTCGGAGGCGGCTTAATGTACCCTTTATTAAACAACTGAGGATGTTCGACATAGGCTAGTCTAAATTCCCGTTCATCGCGAAATGAACTGTGCTTAAAAAAGGCAACCAATTCGAGTACCTGCTCAAATTTATGATACACATCATCATTATTCCGTTCGAGTTCCTTATTTGCAAGATCGACCTGATAAGCTTGCACAAGGTGGTTTATGAGCACTTCTACAAGTTGTCGCTGTATTTTAGGGTCATATTCTACGGAACCCAACCTCGCTTGATTGGTGTGTATGGCTATCAATTGCGGAGTAAAGCCGATAGCAATGGGACCGTACGCCCTCCATTGACTCAAGCTGTCCGAATCACTAGAAAATGCCGCAATACACACTTGAGGGCGTCCGTTGGAAGTTGCCTCTAACCAGGCATTCAACAGGCTTTGAACGTCCTTTGATTGACCTGACTGAAGTAGTTCTTTTACAACTTCAGAAACAATTTCCACCCCGTAGACTAATTCACGTTTATCATTTAGGTAGGAATAATCCGATAACCAAACTGATTGAGCTTCAACGATTCCAACCAAAGCGTCTAGGCTCGTATAGTGGTAAATGGTTTTGACATTATTTTTCTGCACGAGACCTAGTCTTCGAGCTTCATTCCACAACGTTTGTGCAGCGTAATGCCAGTTAGGGAGAGTCTCATCCTTCCAAGTGTAATAAGTACCCTCGATTGGCGATTTCCATTGATGTCGATGGTATATGTTGTATGCATTCTCATTTTTGAGAAAAGTCTCTTCCTGAAAGCTTTCGTCCGCTATGCCATTGGCGCAATCGGGCCAAGGACACGGCAACACGCCAATTATGCCATGCTGCGCACAGATGGTACCTGGAAACACCTTAAAGGGTATTGTTTTCATTTTTATTTGACCCGCTAACAATTAATATACATAAGACGTAAAATCTGGTTCTTAGTGCAAAATCTGTTTTGGGAATGATTTATTTTCTACAGAAAATCTTTTTGAAAATCAATGGAATATTAATTTTGAAGATTAAAAGCATTCCTGGATTCACCCTAAAGGGTACCATGGCCCGCTAGAACCATGCGGGAATGACAAGACGCGTTGTAATTCCATTCCCAATCTAATGATGATACCGCGACGACGCAGCCAACAAAGGTAGCGCTTGAATTGGAATGGAATTGCGCAGGCCGCTGTCTTTCCTGATTACAATAGCGCTGTGCTGAAATACCGTTCGGCGCGGTCGGGCAGCACCGTTGCAATATTGCCCGGATATTTTTTCTCCAACTGACGCGCGGCCCAGACATTCGCTCCGGATGAAATGCCAACCAGGAGCCCCATGTTTCTCCCCAGTTCTCTTGTTGTTTCGATGGCGTCTTCGTCGGCGACTTCGATAATTTCGTCCACCAGCTTGACATCCAGCACGGCAGGAATGAAACCATCGCCGATTCCCTGTATCTGGTGCAAGCCCGGTTCGTGGCCGAGCAACGCGGAAACGTTTTTCGGTTCTACGGCGACGATGCGGACATCGGGCCGATGCTCCTTAAGAAACTTTCCAACCCCCTGGAGGGTTCCGCCGCTTCCGACTCCCGCAACGAAATAATCAATTACCCCGTTCATCTGACGCCATAATTCCCGCGCAGTTTCTTCGTAGTGTACGCGCGGGTTGTCCGGATTTTCGAATTGCTGCGGCACATATACGTTCGGATTCAACGCCGCCAGTTCGTTGACTTTTTTCACGGCCCCTTCAATGTTTTCGTCGGCGGGCGTTAAAATCAATTCGGCGCCCAACGCCTCAATGAGTTTTTTGCGTTCTTCACTCATGTTCTCGGGCATCACGATGATCACACGGTATCCTTTCAGGCGTCCGACAAGCGCCACGCCGATGCCGGTGTTTCCGCTCGTCGGTTCAACAATAATCGTGTCCGGTTGTAATTTGCCGTCGCGCTCGGCACCTTCCAGCATTGATAATGCGACACGGTCTTTGATGCTTCCTCCCGGATTCAGAAATTCTGCTTTGGCGAAAATGCGCGAATTTTTGAGTTGGATGAGCGGCGTGTTGCCGATCAGGTTGAGTATATTATCCGTTAACATTGATGACCTCGTGTATTCTGTTCGGGCAAGTCTTTTTGACTTGCCCGTTTTTATCTCGTTATTTTTCCTGGATTCCCGCCAGAACCATGCGGGAATGACAGCTTGTTTTGTTCGGGCAAGTCTTTTGGAATCACCAATCCTGAAACTGTTTTAAAAAGGATCAAGTCAAAAAGACTTGATACATCGGTGGACTTGATCCAACGGTTTAAATTTTCCTGGATTCACCCTAAAGGGTACCATGGCCGGATCGCGCTTCGCTTGTCCGGAATGACACGCCATAACACGCCATCGCACAATGGCAACGCCATTAGTTCTTTGCGCTGTCGTATTCCGCCGAAGCCAATTTTACGCACACCGCCAGCACTTCGATAGCCTTTTCCAGTTCGGCGACGGGCGGCCGTGTCGGGGAAATCCGGATATTGGCATCTTTTGGGTCTTTGCCGAAAGGATAGGTCGCGCCCGCCGGCGTAATGGCAACACCTGCCTCCTTGCAGAGGTCCACAGCGCGTTTGGCAACCGGCCTTGTCGTATCCAGACTGATGAAGTAACCGCCCGACGGTTTGCTCCATGTGGCGAGGCCTGTTCCGTCGAGTTCTTTGGCGAGCACTTGATCGGTAATGTCAAATTTGGGTTTGAGCAGTTTGGCATGTTCTTTCATAATGCCGGCAACGCCGCCCGGATAACTGCCGAGAAACTTCACATGGCGCAGTTGTTCAACTTTATTGGGTCCGATGAACGTGGTCCCGAAGAATTTTGCAATATACACCAGATTGGTTGCGCTGGTGGCCATAAATCCAATACCCCCGCTCGAAAAGGTAATTTTGGATGTTGAGCTAAAAAGATAGATCCTGTTGGGATTCCCCGCTTCCTCACAGGCACGCAAAAGATTTTTGGGTTTGACGGGATTATCCACCAAATGGTGAACGGCATAGGCATCGTCGGCAAAGATGGT
The DNA here is from genome assembly GCA_030018675.1 of Smithella sp. GTDB lineage: Bacteria > Desulfobacterota > Syntrophia > Syntrophales > Smithellaceae > Smithella. The sequence goes on along the minus strand of JASEHT010000151.1, from coordinate 2,988 downwards.
GAAATCCGGCGCGGCCGTTTTCATGGCGGCCAGTCTTTCCACGGTTTTGCCGGAAACCGTTTCTCCGCTGGGGTTGGAATACGTGGGAACAAAAAGAATACCCTTGACGCTTGCGTCCGCCGCGGCTGCTTTCTCAACTGCGTCCATGTCCGGTCCTTCCTGGGTCATTTTGACAGGAATCATCTCGAATCCCAGTTCGGCAAGAAGGGTAAAGTGCCGGTCGTAGCCGGGCACGGTGACAATCATTTTCTGTTTGTCTGTTTTGCACCAGGGCGCGGGACTGCCCAGCACGCCTCGCAGGAGCGCCCACATCAGTACTTTGGAAAGAATGAGCAGGCTGGCATTGTTGCCGACCATCACCTCTTCCGGCTTGACGCCGAGGATGCCGGCAAATAATTCGCGGGCTTCCGGCAGGCCCAGAACGCCGCCGGGATAGTTGCGAACGTCGAAGCCGCTTTGCGTTATGACGTCCTTTTCCGTGACAATGCCGAGCAGGGCATTGGACAAATCAAAATTATCGTCTCCCGGCTGTCCGCGCTCGATATTCAGTTTCAAACCCAGCCCTTTGAGGGATTCGTAACGCTCCTGCAATTCTTTCAGACTTTCCATACATTTCTCCATCATTTTGTATCAGTTTAATGGTGGAACAGACGAAGGCCGCAAAAGGCCATGACAATTCCGTATTTGTTGCAGGTGTCAATCACCTGCTGATCGCGGATGGAACCGCCGGCCTCGACAATGGCGGTCACGCCGCTGCGGTGCGCGCGTTCGATGTTGTCGCCAAAGGGGAAGAACGCGTCGCTGCCAAGAACAACGCCTGTGACCTTGCCCAGCCATTTCTGCTTTTGAGCCTTGGTTAAGGGTTTCGGCTGGTTCGTAAAAGTTTCCGCCCAGACATCGTCGCCGATCACGTCTTCCGGCGTGTCGCCTAGGTAAACATCAATGGCGTTATCGCGGTTGGGCTTGGCAACGTCGTCGCGGAAAGGAAGATTTAAGACCTTGGGCATGTGGCGCAGCTGCCAGTTGTCGGCCTTCTGACCGGCAAGACGCGTGCAGTGGATGCGGCTCTGCTGTCCCGCGCCCACGCCGATGACCTGGCCGTCCTGCACGTAGCAGACGCTGTTGGACTGCGTGTATTTAAGAGTAATCAATGCGAGCACAAGGTCGCGTTTCTGCTCGTCGGTCATGGTTTTATTTTCAGTGACGATGTTTTCCAGCAGGCTGCCATCGATCTTCAGGTCGTTTCGTCCCTGCTCAAAGGTCACGCCGTACACCTGCTTGTGTTCCAGGGAAACGGGCACATAGCCGGGATCGATTTTGACGATGTTGTAGTTGCCGCCTTTTTTGGATTTCAAAATTTCCAGCGCCTCCGGCTTATAGCCCGGCGCGATGATGCCATCGGTGACTTCATTTTTGATAATCTGAGCTGTGGGTACGTCGCACACATCGCTAAGCGCGATCCAGTCGCCGAAGCTGCTCATGCGGTCGGCGCCGCGGGCGCGCGCGTAGGCGCAGGCCAGCTTGGTGAGCTTCATTTTGGGATCGATGTGATACATTTTGCGCAGGACTCTATCCAGAGGAAATCCCAGAGCGGCGCCTGCGGGGGAAACATGCTTGAACGAGGCCGCGGCCACCATGCCGGTATTTTCCTTAAGTTCCTTCACCAACTGCCAGCTGTTGAACGCGTCCAGAAAGTTGATATAGCCGGGCTTGCCGTTTAAAACTTCCACGGGCAGATTGCCGCCGTCCGCCATAAAAATCCGGGCCGGTTTCTGATTGGGATTGCAGCCGTATTTGAGTTGAATTTCGTTCATGAGTTATCCCTCCACAGCTTTGTATTTATTGATGATGACGTCTTTGTATTTCTGCGTCGCCAGATCGATGGCGCGGACAAAAAGACTCACCTTATTGTCCTCGTTCAGCGCTTTCCACAATCCGGCAGCGTATTTGTCGGGATCTTCTTCATCCATAGCGACACACATCGGCTCGCCTTCAAAACTGGGAATCGGGTTGCCGTTGCACTTGTAGGTGCTGATGAAGTGACCAACGCCTGCCAGCGGCTGTGCATAGTCAAACGTAAAGCGCTGGACGCTGTTTTCGTCACCGTGATCGCTTTTCAAAATATTGAGCTTATACGCGCCGGTTTTCATGTCCGCCACACCGGAAATGCGCGGCGTCCAGTTGGGCTTGTCGTCCTCGAAGGTGCGGGTATTGAGTGCCGCTTCGAAATTATATCCCGGATGAGGATTGCGGGACATAAAATCATAAATGGTATCGGTCTGGTCGCCGTTGGTCACGATGGTTGTCTTGTCGAACGTCAACACCGGATTGTAAATAATCAGGTGCGGGTCGGTCATTTTGGAAGGGTCGGCAGCCTTGATGCGGATGCCACTGTCAATCGGGTCGAACACGCGGTTGCGGCTGTTCGTACTGCGTCCCATGATAAAGTAGGCAATCATGGTTGTGCCGCCAGGCGTTCTGCCGATACAGATGCCGCGTCCCGGATATTCGTTGCCGGCCAGATAGCCGCAGAGGTTCGTTTCCATTTCAAGATTTCTCCTTGGTAAATGCGCAATTTTCGTGGCGGAGTATATGTAGAGAACATGAGTCTGTCAACTGATTTAGAGAGAGAATTTCATTTCATAAAATCTATTGCAAATGCCGCCCCGATACGCTAGATAAAGGCAAATTTAGACAATGATTTTATGGATAAAGGAGACTCATGAAAACAAAAAGAGCCCCCCAAAAAGTGTTGGTCAGTGTGGTGATGGGCAGCGATTCCGACCTGCCCGTTATGCTGGAAGCGAAAAAAATACTGGAAGAATTCGGCATCGGCCATGAAATGATTCTGACGTCGGCGCACCGTGCGCCGGCTCGAACGACGCAGTTCGCGACGACGGCCGCCGGGCGAGGCGTGAAAATCATCATCGTCGGGGCCGGAGCCGCCGCTCATCTGGCCGGTGTCATTGCGGCCCAAACTCCTCTGCC
>JASEHT010000150.1 GCA_030018675.1 Smithella sp. | reverse complement strand
GTTGCAAAATAAAACATTGTAAATCTTCCGATGCTATTCCTTTGCGCCGGCGGCAATGAGTATTTTTGCAATGTCGGTCCTCTGGTAATTCGTAGCTATCTTCAGGGCGGTATATTCAATCCCTTCAATTTTGGCTTTCGCATGAACGTCAGCGCCCTTGTCCAGAAGAAGCTTAATAACCTCTGCATGGCCGTTCTGGGCGGCAATCATCAACGGCGTTATTCCCTTGGCGTTTCCGTCGTTTGCATCAGCGCCCTTGTCCAAAAGCATATTGACGATCTCCGGATGACCCTGCTCGGCGGCAAACATCAGGGCGGTGATTTTTTCGGACGCCTCCCGGACTTTGATATCGGCTCCTTTGTCCAGCAGCATTTTGACAATTTCCCCATATCCTTGTCCCGCAGCTATCATCAGGGCGGTTAAGTTATCCGGTTTCTTTCGGACATTGACATCGGCTCCTTTGTCCAGCAGCATTTTGACAATTTCCGTATATCCGTTGCTTGCCGCGGTTATCAGAGCGGTTAAGTGATCCGATCTTTTTCGGATGTTTACATCGGCTCCTTTGTCCAGCAGCATTTTAACAATTTCCGTATGTCCGTTGCTTGCCGCCAGCATCAGAGCGGTGATGTCATCCGATCTTTTTCGGACATTGACATTGGCGCCCTTGTCCAGCAGCATTTTGACAATTTCCGTATGTCCCTTTTCTGCCGCTATCGTCAAAGCCGTGTAACCGTCATAGCTTCGTCTGACTTCGACATCGGCGCCCTTGTCCAGCAGCATTTTGACAATGTCCGCATTTCCGTTTGTCGCCGCCGTCATCAGAGCGGTTAAGTTTTCCGTTTTTCTTCGCGCGTTGACATCAGCGCCCTGATCCAGAAGAATTCTGACGACGGCCGTATGGCCTTTCTGCGCCGCCATGACCAGAGCCGTAATGTGGTCGGTCGTTGTTTTCCAATTAATATCCGCGCGCTGGTCCGCCAGCAGTTGGACAATGTCCGCATGACCGCTTTCCGCCGCCATCATGAGGGCGGTAACGTTTTCATAAGTTCTTTTTGCGTTTACATCAGCGCCCTTGCCCAACAGAAGCCGGACTATTTCCATATGGCCGCTTTGCGCGGCCAGCATCAAAGCGTTCGTGCCGTCCTGAATCCGGTTGAGGTTTAAATCGGCGCCCCTGTCCAGAAGCAGGCGGACGATTTCCGTATGGCCGTTTTCCGCCGCCACGATCAGGGCGGTGACATCTTTTTCAAAAATGCCGTGATATTTCTTCGCGGACGTCGCGTTGACATCGGCGCCGCGATCAAGAGCCGCCTGAACGTCCGGAAGGATGCCTTGATCGGCGGCCTGAATCAAGCGGGCGTTTTCCGAAGCGCCTGCTGCGGTAAAAAACGGCCAGATGATCAAAGCACAGATAATAAAATAACCAATTTTTTTCATGACAACCACCATAGCTTCGATTTTTATAATTTGCACACGGAAAACAGCCTATAAAGAAGGATCCTGTATGTCAATACAATACACGAACAACACAATACACGAATGGAGTCATATTTGCCGGGCGATGGGAACGATGATCGCTTCTGCCTGTTCTGTTTAAAAATAAACCAGGGGATATTTTTTGCTGTAACCGACCAGTTCGACGTAACCTTTTCCCTGTACCGGCATGTCGTTATAGGTTCCGCTGATCAAGACGCTGCCCTCCCAGTAAGGCATCGGCTTCAAAACCAATTCCTGTTCCGCAAAAGCCGGATTGATGTTGAGTTTTAAGTTCAGGGAGTTGACGATGATTTCCCATGCCGCCGGATAGTTGGAATCGGTTTTTTTGCTGTACCAGTAGTCCAGCGTTTTTACGCTAAAATCATCCGCCGTGATCCAGATTGTTCTGCCGTCCGGCAGGACAAAGGTTCCTCCCGCGCAATGAATTTTCTCGTCCGCGTCGCTTCTGATCAGGTACAGCATCAGCTCGCAATCGTTATCCAGCTGTACGCTGAACCAGTCCCAGCCGGTCTGCGGCGGTACGAGCCGCATGGTTCCATATTCATGATCCATCCATGATTTTCCGGCGACCTTGACCGGTTTGCCGCCAATGGTTAAAATCCCGGATGTGTTCATGTTCGTCAGGGAGTAGTAGTAATTGGCGTTTTTCCCGCCTTTGTTCACGATGCCGTTATGTCCGTGTAATGCGGCCGGTTTCGTGGGTTCCAGTTCCAGCGAAAGCTGATAGTCCTTCATTTCGGCATAAAGAATGTGTTTGCCGTCTTTCTCGTACGCTTTCCATTTATCGATCTGGAGATAATATTTGTCCTCATCCGCCCTTGATTTATTGAAGGAATTATCTATCTCGGTTGAAGCAAACTTCTTGTTTGAAAGATCGGAAACGGCAAAGTGTCCCAGCATGGCGACATCTTTCAGCCAGTGCGCCGGAATGGGAATAAAGAGATGAGGCACGTTATCCTCGTTGGTAATTCTTTTAAAAAATGTTACTTCATATCCGAAATCTCTTCCATCTTCCGCGGTCAGATGACCGGTATAATACCACCATTCGGTCTGTGCCCAGTAATGAGCGGCGCCATCTTCGGGCAGGCTGATGGGATGAACCGGGGCCGAGTGATTTATCGCATACTTTGGCGCACAGGCGACCACAAATAAAGCGCAAAAAAGCAGTGACGAAAGAATAATTTTCTTCAACGTGTCCCTCCTTGAGATTCGTCATAATCCTTGGGATGTCCAAAGAGATTATGCGAATATTTTAAATACATATTTAGGAGTGTCTTTAACAAAATTATACAAAGAACGCAAAGCGTAATAATATCAAAGATGATGTCATCAATATGATAAATCATTTAACGTATATCGACAATGCCGCGCAAGGAAAGGCTGATGGTTTCATGTCCTGATATATTTTAAAGCTCATGTCAGACCTCCTTGGGGGGGGGCTATCACAGGTCCGCTCGAAAATAATTCAAATTCAATTATTTATTAAAAAATGTTAAAAGTCTTTTCAGTGAGGATACACGGTATGTTCGTTTTGAAATGCATTTGGAGCACCCCATGCCGGGCAAACGCAGAGATTTTACGGTTGAGACGATCTGGTTCGCTCCTCATGGCGTCGAGATCTTCCGCGGCAACCTCAAGTCTTATTGACTGGACGTCTTCATACCATTGGTATGGCTACGGATGGAAAGACGCCGCTTCTGCTTCCTGGATCCAGGGTGAGTACCGGGTGGATATTTATGTAAATGGCATTAAAATAGCCAGCGAGAAGTTCACGATCTATTAAGCGGATCAAAGACGGCTTTAATCGGAGGCAAGGATATACTTACCCCATAAAAAGAGAGGAGGGACGAATCAATGAAAGAACAGAAAAGGAATATCAGAAGGGCAGTTATGCTTGGTGCTTGCGCCATCTTCTTCCTTTTAATTTCCGCCAATACCGGAATGCCGGAAGAACGGTATCGAGGCACGCTGGTTGTCGAAAAGGAGGGGAAACATGAAATTGATCATCGAGATTACGTGGATCTGGTCATGGATAAGGATACGGTCAAGTCGATGCGGTTGCACACAAAAGCGGCTCATAAAGATATAAAATATTCCAACTGCCGGAAACTGGAAAACGACGGCAGTAATTTTACGAAATGGTTTTCCATTGAGTGTCGTTCGATTAAATCGTACGACGGGAAATCTGCCGCCTGGCTGGAGTATTATTTTGCCGGTTCTTACGTCGGCATCTCGCCGGAAATCACACCTGAATATGTCATGTACGAGAAGCTGAAAGAAGTGGCGGAGGCGATTGGTTTGGCTGTGCCTTCCAGAACCTTTGTGATTTATGCCGACAAGAAACCTATTTTTGAATTCTTCTGTTATCCGGTCGCGGGAGATAAAAAATAACGTGACAAGAATACAGCAAGGAATGTTTCGCGGATGAGATCATGGTAATTACGAATGGCAATGCAGATTCTTTGATAAACAAATGATTTCAAAAAATTTAAAAGCTGCGGAATTGTCGAAGATCCATCAACAAAGCGATATTGCGCCACCGGGCGACTATCAAGAACCAATAAAATGCCGTATGCCGATGGCTCGGATCGGAAAAAGGGGAAACGAATGAAAATAAAAATGATGAAAAGCGATGAAAAGACCATGCGTCGAATGAAAAGAATTTTTCTTTCTCTAATCATAACCATACCATTCATTCTTCTGGGTTCCGGTTTGTCTTTGGCGGCAGGTCCTGATGAATTTGGCGCAGGTGCGGCAACGGTCACGTTTGATAAATTCAATTCGCCGGAAGGGCAATTTTCTGTGTCCATCCCATCCGGCTGGCAAAGGATAGAATCCTATCCCTATAAGATCGATGATACGGTAAACGGTATCATGATCGAAGGGCCGCAAAACATGGCCGGCGCGCCCGTGACGATAGCTGTCCTTCATTATGCGGGCAAGGGGTGGATAAAAGGCGCGGACCACTTTATCAGGTTGATTTTAGCCAAGCCCACCCGTTTGGACTATGAAAAAGAGACGACGTTCTCCGATACTTTAATTGCAGGTAAAAAGGGAAGAGAGTTTACTTTTGAAAAATTTCATCTTGTCATTCTTCCATTTCTTCAGCCACCGATGGAAGAAGGCGTGGTCTACGAAATCGCGCCGCCCACACGCCGGGTCAAAATGATCGCCCGGTATATTGTGCTCTCCGACAATCCCGGATTCTATGCCCTCTGGCTTGAAGCGCCTGAAGACATTTATCATCAATATTCCGCTGTCTTTGATGTTGTCGTTAAGTCGTTCGCGTTTGAGCGGAAATAACCGGCGGGAAATCACGACATGAAGAACAGCCTATAATATTAAAGGCTCAAGATGCTTTATAAGGTTATCAGGAAGCGACAGGAAAAGGAGAAACATTCGTTGAAGGGATAAAAAAATGAAGACTCTCATTTCTTCATACTTTTTAATCTTATCACTTGCATTGATACCCTTTAGTGCTTTGGCCGGAGAGAGCATGACCGATGCTACGGTTCTGAATCACTCATACCACCTTGCGTTCCCTGATCGGACAACTCACTTGAAGGATGGTGAATACAAATCAGGTGATCATCCGGACAATTTCATAGAGGTCGGCTTGGTAACCTACGCCATCGGCGATCTGAACGGCGACGGAACGGATGACGCGGTTGTCATCTTGTCCCAACGTTTTATGGGCAGCGGCGCATTTTATGAATTAACTGCTCTTGTCACGGGGGCGGGGAAAATATGTCAGACCCAATCCATATTGCTGGGAGACCGGGTTGTCATTGAAGATTTGAAAATATCAGGAAGAGTCGCTACGCCTGTGCCCCGGCGCTCTGAGATAGTAACACTCAAAATCCGCTCTCACGCTCCGGAAGATCCTGCCTGTTGTCCTTCCGTCAGGGAAACGAAAAACTATTATTTGGAGAAATCCGGCGTTTTTGTTGCAACAGAAACGATTGAATAGGAGATGGCGGCACACATGCGGAAAGCAAAAAGTGGCGACCATCCTAAGGATGGCATGACAAAGAGAATGCTTGTTTAAATAGCAGCAAAGAAATTATAGAATGACTTGCGATCAGGAAAGCTTATCGGAAAAACAAAATCATGCAAGCCCGGCTATAAAAATAAACAGAAATATTTTATTTTTTGCATCTAAGGTATGTCAAAGATAAAGAGATTGTAAAAACAACCAAGGAGGTTTTCAAAATGAAAAGAAGCATATTATTGGCTGTGTTTGTTGCACTGATGGCCATGCCCTTTGTGTATGGCGCCGAAGCATGGGCGGGTTGCGGGTCTGATTGCAGCGGTCAGTGCGATCATCTCGGTTCCGGACCGGCATGGGCTGCATGCATGGAAGATTGTCTGAAGGGATGCTTAGAAAATGATCCTCCGGACGTGCCGCCTGTCCCGGAACCGGTGCCGGTTGATCAATACGGATCTGTGGGTTCGGAGGCGAAACAAGTGGCATTGGAAAGAGATTGTCAGGATTTGAGAGATGAAGAACAGAGATTGCAGGCGTCATTATTAAGCCTGCAGAAATCGATGGATATGCGTAAAAAGCTTCTTGCTTCGCCGGCGGCGCAACGTCGATTAAGTCCTGAATCCAGGTCACAACGGGAAAGAGAGTACGGCAGATGGGAATACGACAGAGAAGGGAAGCAGCATGAACTGCTGACGCTTCA
>JASEHT010000014.1:21051-21274 GCA_030018675.1 Smithella sp. | reverse complement strand
CACAACCAGTTGTTTCTTGCCCGACTGTACTCTGTATGCGACGCGCTGGCTGTCCGGACTAAAAACAATATTGGTTCCGACTCCGTCGTAGCGTTTTTGTTCTTTGCCATCGACGATCACAAACTGCTTGTTGTCCGCGCGGGAAGCATAAGCGACTCTTTTCCCATCGGGACTTGCTACAAAAGCCAGTGGTGAATAATGAAACTTAACAATTATTTCTTCG
>JASEHT010000014.1:0-21041 GCA_030018675.1 Smithella sp. | reverse complement strand
CATTGATCCGGGAAGATTTATCCTTTGCAAAGGAAGTCATGCTGCCGGAAACCAGTAAAAGAACCAAAAACATCCATAAAATTTTCCTAAGCACCATCATTCTAAAAAATACCTCCTTCAAACATATTGATTATATACAGACCAAACGGGTTTCGGCTCTCCATTGAGCATGTCGCATATAATCCCGCGGATTTTATTAATCAAGAAACTTCTTTCTTACGCAATAAACATAATTTTATAATTTTAGCAACCCAACCATCCGTGCGCTTTTTCTTCATCGTCGCGGCAACGATACTATTTGGAATAACGAATTTTCAGTCCGCCTCATTTTTTTTGCTTCTGTTTTATATTCTGTCAGAGTCTTTTATTTCATCAAAAAAATCTTTTGACAATATTTTTTTTTTGCATTAGAGTACGTAACACTTTTTTGGAAAACCTGCAAAAATGATGATGACGATGTCGAGATATCAGAATTTAACAGTTAATATTCTTCCCCTGCTTCCGGGACTCGCCCTGTTGCGCCTTTTACTGAAGGCCTCCAGCCCATCGTTTTTAGGTCATCAATAGCTTGATAAAAAATGATTACCTGAAAGGCCGTGGGCGGAAAAAACCACGGCCTTTTTTAATATATCACTCTGATAAAACAGGAGATAAAACCATGAAAACAGACAAGAACCGCGTTTATATTTTTGACACGACCTTAAGAGACGGGGAACAATCGCCGGGTTACAGCATGAACACGGAAGAAAAACTTATTCTTGCGCGGCAACTGGAAAGAATGGGCGTTGATATCATCGAAGCGGGCTTCCCCATTGCATCCGAGGGCGATTTCGAAGCGGTGAAACTGATCGCGAAAGAAATCAAAAAATCCCAGGTGGCCGGACTCGCGCGCGCCAATAAAAATGACATCGACCGCGCCTGGCAGGCCATCAAAGGCGCGGTTCATCCGCGCATCCACACGTTTATTTCTTCTTCGGATATTCATCTTAAGTATCAGTTGAAAAAAAGCCGCGAACAGGTGCTCAAGGAAGCGGTGGCCGCCGTCAAGCTAGCCAAATCGTACACGGATAACGTTGAATTTTCACCCATGGATGCGACGCGGTCGGATAGGGATTATCTTGTGGAAATGGTTTCCGCGGTGATCGACGCCGGCGCGACAACCGTCAATATTCCCGATACCGTCGGTTACGCCATCCCCGAGGAATTCGGCAATCTGATCGCTTATCTTTTCGCCAACGTGAAAACTATGGGAAACACGATCATCGCGACGCATTGCCATAATGATCTGGGTCTGGCCGTCGCAAACTCGCTGGCCGCCATTCGAAACGGAGCCCGCCAGGTGGAATGCACCATCAACGGCATCGGCGAACGGGCGGGCAACACGGCCATGGAAGAAATTGTCATGGCTCTCAAAACCCGCAAAGACCTCTTCGGTCTTTACACAAAAATCAAAACGGAACAAATCTATAAAACGTCGCGCCTGCTGACCCAGATTACCGGCATACCCGTTCAGCCCAACAAAGCCATCGTGGGCGCAAACGCTTTCGCTCACGAATCCGGCATACATCAGGACGGTCTGATCAAGGAAAAAATTACCTATGAAATCATGACGCCGCAATCCGTCGGCATCAGCGATACGCATATCGTTCTGGGCAAGCATTCGGGACGCAACGCCATTTCTCATCATTTGAAAAAGATGGGATACCTTCTGGACGATGAGCAGATCAACAAGGTTGCCGCACGCGTCAAAGAACTGGCCGATGTCAAGAAGGATATTTACGATGAGGATCTGGAGGTCATTCTTGCGGAAGAAATATACCGCGGGGAAGACAAATACAGTCTGGTGTATCTGAACGTGGTCAGCGGCAACGTGGCGATTCCCACGGCGACCATGGAAATGCAGATAGGCAAAGATATTGTGCGCAAAGCCGGTTTCGGCAATGGCCCGGTGGACGCGACCTTCGCGGCCATACGCAATATTACAAAGACCAATTACCCTCTGATGAAATATGTCGTCAACGCCATCACCGGCGGATCGGACGCGCAGGGCGAGGTCACCGTCCAACTCAAACATAACAATCATTCCGTCGTCGGACGCGGCGCTCATCCCGATGTCATAGTCGCTTCCGCCAAGGCGTATATCAACGCTTTAAATCGCATGGAATTTCTGAAAGACAACATTAAAAAGGTTAAAATTGTTGAATAAACTCTTGAAATAGGCTAAAAGATCTTTTCATTTTTTACAAGGAGCAGAGACAGTGGGCAACACGATAACGGAAAAAATTCTCATGGCGCATGCCGGTCTGAAAAAAATCCAGCCCGGAGATCTGATTAACGCCAAAGTGGATATCGCTTTGGGCAATGACGTTACCGCGCCGATAGCCATCAACGAATTCATCAAGGCGGGCGGCGGAAAAGTCTTCAACAAAAACAAAATCGCTCTGGTTCTGGACCACTTTACGCCGAACAAGGACATCAACTCCGCCCAGCAATGCAAAAAGGTCCGTGAATTTGCACTGAAACAGAAAATTACGCATTTTTATGAAGGCGGAAATGTGGGCGTCGAACACGCGCTCCTGCCGGAAAAGGGAATCGTTCTTCCCGGCGATCTGATCATCGGGGCGGACAGCCACACCTGCACGTACGGCGCGCTGGGCGCTTTTGCCACCGGCGTGGGCAGTACGGATCTGGCCGCGGCCATGATGACCGGTGAAATCTGGCTAAAAGTTCCACAATCCATCAAATTCATTATTTACGGAAAACTGCGGAAATGGGTTTCGGGAAAAGATTTGATTTTAAATATTATCGGCCGTATCGGCGTTGACGGAGCACTTTATCAGGCCATGGAATTCACGGGTGAAACCATCAGCAGAATGCCGATGGCCGACCGGTTCTCCATGGCGAACATGGCCATTGAAGCCGGCGCCAAAAACGGCATTTTTGCCGCCGACGCTGTGACGAAAGAGTACGTCAAAGCAAGAGCGAAACGCGATTATAAAACTTACTCTTCCGACGCTGACGCCGTCTATACGGACATTATTGAAATTAACGCTGCGAAAATTGAGCCGCAGGTCGCCTTCCCTCACCTGCCATCCAACGTCAAGGGAATCAGCAAGGCAGGAAAGGTAAGAATTGACCAGTCGCTCATCGGCTCCTGCACCAATGGCCGGATTGAAGATTTGAGAATCGCGGCGCGGATTTTAAAAAACCGCAAAGCCGCTTCCCATGTGAGATTGATTGTTGTTCCGGCGACGCCGGAAATTTACAGACAATCGCTCAAAGAAGGTCTGCTGGATATTTTTATGAAAGCCGGTGCGATTATCAGCCCGCCTTCCTGCGGTGCCTGCCTGGGCGGTCATCTGGGCATTCTGGCCGAAGGGGAAAAAGCCGTGGCCACCACCAACCGCAATTTTGTCGGCCGCATGGGACATCCCAAAAGCGAAGTCTATCTGGCCAGCCCGGCCGTCGCCGCGGCCTCCGCCGTTCTGGGACGGATTGCATCGCCCGAAGAATTGTAAACTAGTCCCGCTGGACTTGGCCAGCGGGATAATTCAACTTGCAGATATTACTGCGTTACGCTTGTAATATCTGAGTTTCATTAAAATTTGGGACTCATTAAGGATTAAAAAAATGATATTCAAAGGAAAAGTTTGGAAATTCGGCGACAACATCGATACGGACGCCATCATTCCGGCACGCTATCTGACAACATCCGATCCGCAGGAGCTTGCCGCGTACTGCATGGAAGACGCTGATCCGGATTTTGTCAAAAAAATGACCAAGGGAGATATTATTCTCGGCGGAGAAAACTTCGGGTGTGGTTCTTCGCGGGAACACGCGCCAATTTCTATCAAGGCGGCGGGCGTTTCCTGCGTGATTGCCAAAAGTTTCGCCCGGATTTTCTATCGCAATGCCTTCAACATGGGATTACCGATCTTCGAATCCAAAGAACTTTTTGACGCGATTCAGGAAGGAAAAGAAATAACCGTTGACAGTTCCCGGGGAACAATTACGATAACCGAATCCGATAAGATTTTTAAAATCGATTCCATCCCGCCTTTCATGGAAGAACTCATTGCCGACGGCGGATTGATGAAACATATCGCGAGGAAAAGAGAGAAGAATCACGGGAAATGAACCTCAAATCAACTTTGAGAACAGTAATAATATAGCAACCTAACAAGTATCATGCCCTCCGCTATGCGGGATTGTTTCCGGTAGAACAGTTGGATACCGGATAATTCGGCTAACAAATTTCAATACGCCTATTGCTTTTGAAATTTGAGCCTCATTACAACTAGCGAATTCCGTTGCGCCAGGCTTTCGGAATTGGAGTTTCACAATGAAAAAAGATAATTTTAAAATCGCCGTTTTTGCCGGTGACGGTATCGGACCGGAAATAATGAAAGAAGGTCTGAAGATTTTAAATGTCATTTCCGAGAAGAAAAAAATCAAACTGCAAATCCAGGAAGGTCTGGCCGGCGGCTGCGCCTACGATAAATCCGGCACACCCCTGCCTGACGCCAGTCTAAAACTCGCAATAAAAAGCGACGCCGTCCTGCTGGGCGCCGTAGGAGGTCCTCAATGGGAATCGCTCGATTACAGCGTAAGGCCGGAACGGGCACTTCTGGGATTAAGGAGCAATTTGGGCATTTACGCCAACCTGCGGCCGGTGGTTGTTTTTGAGGAACTGCTTAACGCCTCGCCGCTGAAAAAAAGCATCGTGCGCGGCATTGATATCATGATTGTACGCGAACTGACCGGGGACGTTTATTTCGGTAAACCGCGCGGCGTCCGAAAAGGGAAAGACGGCAAACGACATGGAATAAATACGATGGCTTACTCCGAAGATGAAATCCGCCGGATTGCCGTTCGCGCCTTTGAGATCGCCCGGACAAGGAAGAAAAACCTCACCTCTGTCGACAAAGCTAATATTCTGGAAACGATGGAACTCTGGCGCGACATCGTCACACAGGTCGGCAAAAAATATCCCGATGTAATCTTAAAACACATGTACGTGGATAACTGTGCGCTTCAGTTGATCCGCGACCCGTCTCAGTTTGACGTGATTGTCACCACCAATCTGTTCGGCGATATTTTAAGCGACGAAGCCGCCATGCTCACCGGCTCCATTGGCATGCTTCCTTCGGCCAGCCTGGGTAAAAAATCTGCTCTTTATGAACCGATTCACGGATCCGCCCCGGACATCGCCGGTAAAAACATCGCCAATCCCCTGGCCATGATTTTATCCGTTGCTTTAATGCTGCGTTATTCTTTGTCTTTGCCGCGCGAAGCGGCTTTGATCGAAAAAGCCGTCGGCGAAACATTAAAAGCAGGATTCAGGACAAAAGATATTTACCAGAAAAATAAAAAAACGGTGGGCACCGCGGAAATGGGAGATGCCGTCGCAAAAAATCTGCGCAAGCTGATGATTTAATCAGATACTTCTGAATTATTTGTTATAATAAGCACTGCTTGAGGATAAAAAGATGGAAAATTTGGTATTTCTGGAAAAGATATCCATTGATCCTCCCCGCGAAAAAATATGCCAGCGCCTCGGCTACAAAAAAAGCACCACGGAACTATCCATCAAACAAAAAAAGGCCACCGACCATTTTATCAATGAAGCGTCTGATCTTATCTCACTTCAGGGAATGTTTCTTCGTCTGGCTATCACGCAGAACGACAGCGACAGGGTGCTTTTGTCGAATAACCTTACCTTTGCCAGCAGGAAATTAGCCGCCTTTTTACGCGATTGCCGGGAGGCTGTTTTAATGGGAGCGACAGCCGGCAATGCCATTATGGCAGCCATCCAGGAAAAAACGCATCTTGACGAATTATCGGCCGCTGTTATTTATGACGCCACAGCCAGTGAAATGGTCGATGCCGGATTAGATTGGATCATGAGCTATCTTAACCGGCAGCTGCGCCGGGAAAACAAGGCTCTTTTGCCCCGGCGCTTTTCCGCCGGTTACGCCGACTTTCAACTGGAAAATCAAAAAGACATCTATGAAAAACTTCAAATGGAAAAATTCGGCGTCCTCATCAATCCCAGTTTTATTCTCTTACCGGAAAAATCCGTGACCGCCATTGGCGGCATTTACTAAACTTTTCAATGGTTTTTCATGCAAAAACTATTATCACAAAAACTATTATCCGTTGACACCAACGAACCGAATATCTATACTTTGGCAATCACATAAAAGAGGATGACATGTCTGGGATCACCAAACAGCAGCAGCTTAAGGCATTAATGATTGACGATTCAGAGGATGATGTTCTGCTTATCCTGCGGGAGCTAAAAAAAGGCGGGTATCTTCCGGATTATCAAAGGATAGAAACGGCCGCCGCCATGAAAAAAGCCCTGAAAGAAAGCCACTGGGATATCGTGCTTTGTGATTATAAAATGCCCAGTTTCAGCGCCCCGTCAGCCATTGACCTTCTCAAAAAAACAAAAATCGATCTGCCGATCATCATTATCTCCGGTACGATCGGCGAGGAAACCGCCATAGAATGCATGCGTTTGGGCGCCCAGGATTACATCATGAAATCCAATTTGTCCCGCCTCTGCCCGGCCATTGCCCGGGAACTGGAAGAGGCCAAGATGCGCTTTCATAAAACGCAGTCTGAAACGTTATTATGGCAGAGCGAGGAAAAATACCGGACCATCCTGGAGAATATCGAGGATGGTTATTACGAAGTGGACCTCACCGGCAATTTTACTTTTTTCAACGACGCGGTTTGCCGGACACTGGGTTATTCCCGGGAAGAATTAACCGGCATGAACAACCGGCAATTTACAGACAAGGAAAATGCAAAAATTCTCTTTCAGACGTTCAATCAAGTCTACAAAACAGGACAACCGACAAAAGGTTTGGACTGGCAGGTTATCAGAAAAAACGGAATCAAAAGATATATTGAAGCGTCCGTTTCCCTGATAAAGGATCATGCCGGCACTCCCTCCGGATTCAGAGGCATCATCCGCGACATTACCGAGCGCAAGCGGGCGGAAGAAGCTTTGAGCAGGAGCGAAAGATATTTCAAGGAAATCACGGAAAATTCTTTCGATATGATCGTTATCACCGACGAAAGCGGATTGATTAAATACTGCAGCCCGTCGATTGAACGCTATACCGGATACAAACCGGAAGAGGTCACAGGGGAAAGCGGCTTTATGTTCATTCATCCTGAAGAAATTGAACGCGCTTCCCGTGATTTCGGCGAAACCGTTCTTATGAGAGAAAACGCTCCGCCTCCAAACGCATTCCGGATCATTCATAAAGACGGAACACAACGCTATTTTTACGGCATAGGTAAAAATCTACTCGATAATCCGGACGTGACGGGGATTGTCATGAACATCCGTGACATTACCGAACAGAAAAAAGCTGAGGAGGCGTTGAAGGATAGCGAGGCAAAATACCGAAATATTTTTGAAAACGCCATGGAAGGAATCTATCAGGTCACGCTGGAAGGAAAGTTCATCACGGCCAATACCGCCCTCGCCCGCATGGCCGGATACGACTCTCCGGAAGAATTCATTGAATCCATCAACGACATCACGTCTCAGCTCTATGTTCATCCGGAAGATCGGGACAGATTCCTGGCCATCATGACCGACAAGGGTCTGGTGAAAAATTTTGAAGTTCAATTCCTCAAAAAAGATGGAAGTTTTTTCTGGGTGGTTCTTAACGCCCGGATGGTCAGGGACAAACAGGGGAATGCTCTGTACAATGAAGGGCTGGTGGAAGACATTACGCTGCGTAAACAAACGGAAGACCAGCTCAAGCAGAGCCTCGAAAGACTCAAAAAAGCGGTCAGCACGACCATTAATGTTCTCTTGTCCGCGCTGGAAATTAGAGATCCGTACACGGCCGGGCATCAATCCCGTGTAGCACTTCTGGCCTGTGCGATTGCTAAAGAAATGGGGCTGGACGATGACAAAATCGAGGCCATCCGCACGGCCGGCATCATTCATGACATCGGCAAATTATCCGTACCGGTGGAAATATTGTCGAAGCCGACCCGATTGACCAACCTGGAATACTCCCTGATTAAAGAACATGCCCAAAGCGGCTTTGAAATGCTGAAAGACGTCGAACCGTCCCGGCCGCTGGCGAAAATTGTCCATCAGCATCACGAGCGGCTGGACGGCTCCGGCTATCCGAAAAATCTGAAAGGAAATGAAATTCTGATCGAAGCCCGGATTCTGTCCGTGGCCGACGTCGTTGAAGCCATGGCATCTCATCGACCCTATCGGGCGTCTCTCGGCATCGACGTTGCTTTGGAGGAAATTGAGAAGAACAAGGGCGTCCTCTACGATGAAGCCGTAGCGAACGCCTGTCTGAAATTATTCCGTGAAAAAGGTTTTGTTTTTGAATAAAATCCGTTAAGAAGCTTGTCCACCGCTGAAACGGTTACTTTTCAGAACTAAAAAAATTACAAAAAATAGATATTAATGATATAAGCACGCCGAAAACAATCTGACTATTACGGGGAGAAAACCGTGACCGAATCCGCAAAAATAAAAAATCTACTGAAGAAGCAAATCGTCATTCTGGACGGGGCGATGGGCACCGAACTCCAAAAAAAAGGAATGAGCGGCGGAGCGTGTCCCGAGCTGTGGTGTCTGGAAAATCCGCAGCACATCAAAGAATTGTATGAGGCTTACCAAAACGCCGGTTCCCGGATTGTCTACACCTGCACTTTCGGCGCCAACCGTTTCAAGCTGAAGCAGTATCAAGCGTCGCAGGATGTCTATAAGGTCAATTTTGAACTGGCTGAACTGGCCAGAAAGACCGTCGGTAAAAATATCCTGGTCGCGGGCGATATCGGCCCCACCGGTTTGTTTGTGGAACCGTTCGGCCCGCTGGCTTTCGAAGAAGCCGTTGACGCATTCAAGGAACAGGCGCGAGGCTTAATTGACGGCGGCTGCGATCTGATCGTCATCGAAACCATGATCGATATTCAGGAAGCGCGCGCGGCGCTGCTGGCCGTCAAGGAACTGGCGGACATTTTCACGGTCGTCTCCATGACCTATGAAAAAGACGGGCATACGCTGGGAGGAACGTCTCCGCAAAGCGCCGTTATCACCCTGCAGAGCCTTGGCGCCGACGCCGTCGGCTGCAACTGTTCGGCCGGTCCCGAACAAATGATCGATATGGTCTCCGCCATGAAACCGTACGCCACCGTCCCGCTGCTGGCCAAACCCAATGCCGGCATGCCGCTGCTGAAGGACGGTAAAACGGTCTTTGAAATGAACGCGAAAAACTTCGCCGCTTTCAGCGTGAAACTGGCCGCCGCAGGCGCCAATTTCCTGGGCGGCTGTTGCGGAACCACGCCCGAACATATCCGGGCTCTGAAAAAATCCGTGGAACGGAAGAAACCGGTTTTGCCACGCATTCCATCCATCTGCGCCCTCAGCTCCGCCCGTGATTTTCTGGAAATACGCGAAAACGAACCGTTGTATCTGATCGGAGAGCGAATCAATCCCACCGGCAAGAAAGCGTTGCAGCAGGAGCTGATGGACGGGAAGCTGTCCATCATCCGGCAGATGGCCCAGGAGCAGAAAGCGCAGGGAGCCTCTCTTCTGGATGTCAACATCGGACAGCCGGGTATTGATGAAGTGCAGACCATCAAAAAGGTGATCGGTCTTTTATCCACGGCCGTCAGCCTTCCCCTGGTGATCGATTCGTCCCGTGTGGAAACCATCGAAGCCGCTCTGCGACTCTATCCTGGTAGAATGATGATCAATTCCATTTCCGGAGAAAAGGAAAAACTGGTCAAACTCCTGCCGCTGGCCGCCAAGTACGGGGCCATGTTTATTCTGTTGCCGCTGACCGGAGGAAATCTTCCCCGCACGGCGAAAAAACGCCAGGCCATCATTGAGAGCATTTTCCGCAAAGCTCAAAAATTCGGTTTCACCAAGGATGATTTCGTTGTTGACGGACTGACGATGGCGATTGCTTCCGATGCCGGAGCGGCCCGGGAAACGCTTGCCACCATTCACTGGTGCAAGCAGGTCTTCCGATGCAAATCTGTTCTGGGATTATCCAACGTTTCTTTCGGCTTGCCGGGGCGGCCCTGGATGAACGCCGCTTTTCTCGCGATGGCTCAATATTGCGGCCTGACCCTGGCGATTGCCAATCCGGCAAGCGCTGAATTCATGAACATCAAAAAAGCGGGGGATGCGCTTACCGCCCGCGAGAAGGCCTCGTTCCTTTTTATCAACCATTTCTCGCAGCAGACGGCCCCGGCACTGGCCACTGCCGATGCCGCCGTCAAACCGGAAGAAAAAATCGCGGCGGCCATCATGGAGGGAGACGGAGAACGCATCACGACCTGGATCGATGAGGCCATGCGATCGGGCCTATCCGCTTCCCGGCTTGTGGATGATTTCATGATCCCGGCCATCGTGCGCGTTGGGGATTTGTACGATAAGAAAATTTATTTTCTACCCCAGCTCATGGCGGCGGCGGACGTGATGAAAAAAGCGCTGGCTTATCTGGATCCTCATCTGAAAAAAACGACCACCACGAATAAAGGGAAAGTTATTCTCGCCACGGTGCGCGGCGATATTCACGATATCGGCAAAAACATCGTCGCGCTGCTTCTGAAAAACTACGGCTATTGTGTGATTGACCTGGGCAAGGATGTTTCCGACGAGGTCATTATCGACACGGCCCAAAAGGAAAATCCGGATGTCATCGGGCTTTCCGCGCTGATGACCACAACGATGGTCAATATGAAAGACATCATCCATCTCGCCCGCGCCAAAGGTATCAAAACCGATTTTCTGGTGGGCGGCGCGGTCGTGACCGATGCTTACGCGAAATCCATCGGAGCTTCCTTCGCCAGAGACGGCGTGCAAGCGGTGAAAGTGGTGGAAAATCTGATGAAGAAGAAATAATGGATGCCATGACAACATTCATAAAATCCAATAAAAAAAATTACACCATCGCTCCGGCCGTCCTTTTTTCTCTTTTGATGCATATCGCGGCGGGCGCATTTCTTATATTTTGTTTATCAGTCGATACTGCCTCCTCTCCACAATTCAACGGCATCAATCTGGTCTGGATTTCTTTGGAAGACAGAAACACGGGCGACATGGCGGGAAACAAAACAAACCACCCGGAACAAAAGCCAACGGTTGACACGCAAGCTGAAAAGAGGATCGATCCTTCAATATCCGCCCGCACACAGGACTTCGACCAGGCGCCTGTCATTGCGGCCGCAACGCTGGTTGATCAGGCTCCGAGAAATGACGCATCCGCTGGCGAAACCATGGAAATATCCGGAAACAATATCGGATATATCGCCGACGCGAACAGCCGCCATTCCGATTTCAGCACGGTTATTGCGTATCCTCTTTATAAAGAAAACTCGCCGCCCGAATATCCGGCCATTGCGCGCGTCCGCGGCTATGAGGGCATCGTTCTGGTCTCCGCTCAAATTCTGCCGGACGGAAGAGTGGGGGACGTCAGAATCAGGAAATCATCGGGATATTCCATTCTGGATCAGTCGGCCGTTCAGGCGGTGAAGCCGTGGAAATTCGAACCGGCAAAAAAAGCGGGCAATCCTTTTACGGCCTGGGTGGAATTACCCATCAGGTTTATTCTGCGCAATAATTCTCAATCATAACGTTCACTCACGGAGGACCGAATCATGACTATTGAAGCAATGAAAAAAAAACTGGGCGAAATCATTCTCGAAAAATCATTTAAATACAGCGAAAATCCGCCCTTCACGCTCGCGTCCGGCAAAACCAGCCATTATTATTTTAATTGCAAACCAACCACACTGGACCCCGAAGGCATGAACCTGATCGGTTCAATCATTTTTGACATGCTGAAGGAAACAGACATTACCGCGGCGGGAGGGCTTACGCTCGGGGCGGATCCCATCGCCAACGCGCTGGCCGTCATCTCTTATCAGAAAGGGAAACCGATCAAGGCTTTCATTGTGAGAAAGGATGTCAAAGATCACGGCACAAAAAGCGCCATTGAGGGCAATGTTCAGGCCGGTGAAAAGATTGCCGTCATTGACGATGTGATTACCACCGGCGGGTCCACCGTCATCGCGATAGAACAGGCCCGCAAAGCGGGATTGGTTGTTGAAACGGTTATCACCCTGATCGACCGGGAGGAAGGCGGCCGGGAAAATATTCTCAAACATGTCAGCAATGTTCAATCGATTCTGACCAGAACTCAAATCATGAAACTGCGCCAGGGGAAAACGTCTTAAATACGGGAAGAATAACATGCATGGGGAGATGATATGATGCGTAAAAACATTTTTTTGTTAGGGACGATGATTCTGCTGATGACCGGATGCAACGCGGTCATCAGCATGCAAGGGAAAGTCGCCGGAATCAGTTCCGGCAAGTTCCTTTATCAGGATGGGAATCTTGTCAGCGAATACAGTGCCGACATTGACGCCGTTTGGAAGGCCTGTGAAAAAACGGTGCTCGATTTAAAAGCGACGGACGTTCAAAAAGACCGAGGAATTGCCACCGGCGTCATCAAAGCCGTCATTCAGGAGGAGAGGGTCACGATCAAAGTCGAATATGCGAAAAAGAATTTAACATCCGTTTCAGTATTCGTCGGAACCGTCGGCAACAACATGGCTTCCCGTCTTATTCATGACCGGATCATCAGCAATCTGAGCCAGAATTAATTTCATGAGATCATCGCAAAGATCAGACGGCATCAATTCTTTCTGACCAGCAATAAACCTTTGAGATAGCGCCCTTCCGGATGATTCAATAACGCGGGGTGATCCGGCCCGGCCTCCAATCTTGCCAGCAGCTGCACATCAGCGCCGGCGTCCCGGGCCGCGGCCAGAACGATTTTATGGAAAAGGTCTTCTTCGATAAAATTGGAACATGAAAAGGTGGCCAACATTCCGCCACGGACGAGATGCTTGAGCGCCTGAAGATTGATTTCCTTGTAGCCGCGCGAAGCCTTGTTGACATCTTTTTTGGTTTTGGCGAATGCAGGAGGATCCAGGATAATCAGATTGTAATTGTCGTGCGTGTCACGGAAATAGGTAAAAACATCGGCCTCGAGCACCGGATAATTATCCGTAGAAAACCAGTTTAAATGTAAATTTTTTCTGGCGCTCATACAGGCAGGCCTGGATATATCCAGAGACACGACTTTTTTGGCGCCGCCTTCCGCGCAATAAACGGAGAAAGCGCCGGTGTACGCGAAACAGTTCAGCACCAAAGCGTCCCGGCTCAACGCGCCGATTTTCTCCCGGTTGACGCGCTGGTCAAGGAAAAAACCTGTTTTCTGACCGGTGACAATATTGACTTCAAACCTCAAACCGTTCTCTGTGATATCGACCGAATCGCTTTCGCTTTCGCCGAAGACCAGGCCGCTTCTGTTTTCCAATCCTTCCCGTTTACGCGACCGGCTTTCGCTTTTCTCGTATATCCGCGTCGGCTTTAACTGGGAAACAAGAGCGTTGATGATGTGATTTTTTTGTTTTTCGATCCCGGCGGTGGCCATCGAAAGAACCAGTGTCGTATTGTAAACGTCAACAATCAATCCCGGGAACCCGTCGCCTTCGGCATTGATCAGGCGATAGGCGTTGGTCTGGTCCTTCACGATTTTCTGCCGAAGCTTGTAAGCGGCGCTCAAACGCGCCTGCCAGAAGTATTGAGAAATATTCTCTTCACATCTCTGCGTCAGCGTGCGGAAAGAAATATCCGTTGAAGGATTGAAAAATCCCAAAGCCAGATGATGGCCTCGCGAATCGCAGGCCAGAACAATGTCCCCCGCGCCGGGATTTCCCTTGATCGAGTTAATCGCCCCGGAAAAAAGCCAGGGATGCCCGCGCAAAATGGATTCTTCCCGGCCTTTTTTAAGCGTTATTACCGGATAGGTGCTGTTTGTCATTTCGGAATAAATATCTTTTCCGGCTTGAAATTGCAAGACACATTATATTATAAGCTTTTTGTATTGCTGTTTCAGCATCCACGACTCAGGGAGATGATTCATGTACGCAGTAATTATGGCCGGCGGCAGAGGCGTAAGGTTCTGGCCGCGCAGCCGGGAAAAAAAGCCCAAGCACCTTTTGGATATCGTGAGTGAAAAAACCATTATCCGGGAAACGGTTGACCGCATCAAACAACGGATCCCCGCGGATAATATTCTGGTGGTCACCGGAAAAAAACACGCCCGGGATCTGATCAGGCAGTTGCCGGAAATTCCGTTGTCCAATATATTGATCGAACCGGTAGGCAGAAATACCGCCGCCTGCATCGGATTGGCCGCTTTACATGTCCGCAGAAAAGCCCCCGAAGGTATCATGGTCGTGCTGCCTTCCGATCATGCCATCGCCGATTCCCGGAAATTTATCGACGTTATTGGTGCGGCGGCGCAAACCGCCTCAGAAGAAAACGGGCTGGTGACCATCGGCATCACACCCGCAAGTGTTCAGACCGGGTTCGGGTACATTGAGCGGGCGGGTCTATTGAAACAAGTGGGGCAAGCAGAAGTGTTTCGAGTGAAATCCATCCGTGAAAAACCCGATTTTCAGACAGCCTCGGCATTTGTGCAAAGCGGCAACTTCTACTGGAACAGCGGCATGTTTGTCTGGAAGGCTTCCGTCATCTTACGTGAAATCAACCGTTGGCTGCCCGATTTATACGCGGGATTGATGAAAATCGACGCTGCACTGGGATGTCCGGAAGAAGCGGCGGTCCTCCCCCGTGTTTATAAAAAACTGGCGTCCATCTCCATTGATTACGGCGTTATGGAAAAAGCGGATAATGTGCTGATGCTGAACGGGGATTTCGGATGGAGCGATGTCGGCAGCTGGGACGCCCTCTGGGAAATATCGGCCAAAGACCGCTCGGGAAACGTCGTATTAAACAACAGCAGGGTCATTGCGGAAAATTCAGAAGGCTCGCTCATATACAATCCCCGGAAATTAACCGCTTTGGTCGGGGTAAAAGATTTAATCATTGTGGAAACAAAAGATGCCTTGCTGATCTGCAAAAAAGGCCGCTCTCAGGACGTCAAAGGAGTTGTTGAGAAGTTGGAGGAGCAGAAGCTGAAGGGATATCTTTAGGGTTGATTTTCAAATAAACGGGCTGGCCTTTTATTTTATGCCCTCCCATTTTAAGCCGGTTGACAATGGTGTCCAGCGTGGCAACCTGATTGTCAAAAACCACAATCAATAAATCATTGTTTTTAAACTGATGTTTTTTCACCCCTTCGATCTGATTTAGAATAGCACGTATTCTACTGGCGTTTCCTCAGGCGGCGCATCCGGGCATGGTGAACTGGACGACTTTTTCTTCAGCCAAGGCTGTGCCGTGAAAAAACGTCAGCAAAGACAAGGCCAGCATGGCGATAAATATTTTTTTCATGGGCATCTCCACGTCTTTCATGCTGGACATATAACGCCAATTTGCCGCCGAAGGCAATCTCAATTTCGACCTCAATTTCGATTGACACATGAAATTAAATTTGTGATAGAAAAATCAAATCTTCTTCCGGGAAAATACCGACGTGTCCATGAATTCCGAGACTTCCGATAACGCGCTGATTTTAGCCTCCGCTTCCCCCCGCCGCAGGGAAATCCTGCGCTCGCTCGGATTAACTTTCCGGATTATACCCGCGCATATCAACGAAGATTTTCTGACCGGAGAAACACCGAGGCAACACGTCAGAAGACTTTCAAAAAACAAAGCAATGCTCATCGCCCGGAAACATCCCGACGCCTGGGTTCTGGGAGCGGACACCATCGTCGTCATTGACGGAGACATTTTAGGCAAACCGGCCAACAAAAAACAGGCCAAAGCCATGCTGATGAAGTTAAGCGGACGCGAACATAAGGTTTTTACCGGCTTTACGGTTACCCATATGGATTTAAAAATATCTTATACGCAAGTCGTTCAATCCGCCGTGCTATTTAAAATAATCAGTCCGCAGGAAATGAACTGGTACATATCCTGCGACGAGCCCTATGACAAAGCGGGCGGTTACGCCATACAGGGCAAGGGGGCGTCTTTTATCAAAGCCATCCGGGGATCCCATACCAACGTCATCGGCTTACCGCTTTGCGAAGTTTTGGAAACATTAAAAAAATTGAATGCCATCCATTTCCGGTAAGTTTATGGAAACATATATCGCCGCCAATATCGAAACCATAAGACAGCGCATCGAAACCGTTGCCGCGAGATGCAACCGCTCCCCTGCGTCCATTAAACTCCTTGCGGCAACCAAGACCGTCTCTCCCGCCGTCATTGAAGAGGCCATCCGGGCGGGAATCACGGCCGCGGGCGAAAATTATGTCCAGGAAGCCCAGGCAAAGATTGACGCCATCGGGAAACGTGTTGAGTGGCACATGATCGGCCATTTGCAGACCAATAAGGCCAAGTATGCCGTTAAGCTTTTCGATTACATTCATTCCGTGGACCGCATGGATCTGGCAAGAGAGATTGATAAAAGGGCCGCTCTTGCGGGACGGAAAATCAATGTTCTTGTCGAAATAAACGTCAGCGGAGAGGAAACGAAAAACGGTATTCCGGAGTCTCAGGCGATCGGTTTAATGAAGGATCTCTCCGGATTGGAAAACATTTCGGTGCAGGGTTTGATGACGATGGCGCCCTATTCGGACGATCCGGAAAATTCCCGACCGTATTTTTCCGAACTGAAAAGCCTTCAGCAAAAAATCATCGATGAAGGCATTGTCGGCATTCAGCTCCATGAGCTTTCCATGGGCATGACCGATGACTTTGAAATCGCCATTGAGGAGGGTTCGACGATCGTGCGCATCGGAAGAGCGATTTTCGGAGAGAGAAAAACGTGAGATGCTTTACGGCTGTTTCATTCTTCGTTTGAAAAACCCATCCGGAAAGGTTAATTCAGGGTCGTCTGGTTGTTCAACTTCACATTATTCGATGTTCTTTTGTAGACCGTAAGACAGGCATCAACAACAACCGGATCGTAGGATATTCCTTTATACTTGACGATTTCATCAATGGCCGCATCGACGCCCAGCGCCGGCCGGTAAGGCCTGTAGGACGCCATGGCGTCAATCACGTCAGCAACGCCGATAATCCGGGCTTCCAGAGCAATCTGATCTCCCTTCAACCCTCTCGGATAACCGGAGCCGTCCATCCTTTCATGATGCTGATAAATTATTTCGGCCACCGGATAAGGAAACTCAATATTGGCGAGAACGTCATTGGCAACCTTACAATGTGTTTTGATGATTTCTTTTTCCAGGTTGCTCAAGGCGCCCGGTTTCGTTAGAATCTCGGAAGGCACCGATATCTTGCCGATATCGTGAAGCGTGGCGGCAATATGAATGAAAGAAATCTGATCTTCCGTCAATTTCATCTCTTTGGCGATCTTGCAGGCTATTCTTGCCACCTGATCCTCGTGTCCGGCGGTGTAGGGATCTCTCGTTTCAATAATCTTTGACAATGTCCGGACGATACCGTCAAGAATGACCTGCGACTTTCTGTAGCTCTCCTTGAGCTTTTCCGCCTGAATGATCAGGTCATTCGTTTTTTCCAGGGCTTTCTTTTCCAGAGACTTGTTCAATTCCGTCAGCTCTTCATTCTTCTCCTTGATTAACTCAATCAGATGCTTATTTTCCTGCAGGATTTCGACCTTGGAAAGAGACTGCCGGATATGCAGAAGGATTTCTTCTTCATGCCAGGGTTTGGTGAAGTAGAGATGCACGCCGCCTTGATTAATGGCTTCGATGATGGAATCCGAATCCGCGTACCCGGTCAGAAGAATACGGACGGCATCCGGGAAAATATCCTTGGCCTGGGAAAAAAACTGAACGCCGTTCATTTCAGGCATTCTTTGATCGGAAATAATCAGCGAGTACGGTTTTTTCGCCGATCGAAGCTTTTTCAGTCCGTCCACGCCGTTATTCGTCACGTGAACTTCATAATCCTCGTCGGCTAAAATACGTTTGAAAGCGTTGAGGATGGAATCCTCATCATCGACAATCAATATGGAATGTTTGAACTTTGATTTAGACAGTTTAATGCCCTTCCTGCGCTCATCTCTGTTTTTTCGTGTGTCAGCAGATAAAACTATTATGGCGATAATGTCAAGACTCTATTTTCTCGGCATTATCACCGGAGGGAGGGTTTCGATCACGCAAACTTTAAGATCTGTTGATATGTCAGGATTTTTCAAACGGAAATGATTTTTCTCAAAAATTGCCCTGTGATGGATTTTTCATTTTGGGAAACTTTTTCAGCGGTTCCCGAAGCGACTATCCTGCCTCCGCCCGAACCGCCTTCCGGTCCGAGATCAATGATGTAATCGGCGCATTTGATCACATCCAGATTATGCTCGATCACAACCATCGTATTGCCCATATTCACAAGACGCATCAGCACGTCCATCAGTTTCTGAATGTCGGCGAAATGTAATCCGATGGTCGGTTCATCCAGGATATAAAGGGTATTGCTGTTTGTTTTTTTGCCCAGTTCCCGCGCCAGTTTTATTCTTTGCGCTTCGCCGCCGGAAAGCGTCGTCGCCGATTGTCCCAGATGAATATATCCCAGACCGACATCGCTGAGCAACTGCAGATGGGATTTAATGGAAGGGATATTGGAAAAAAACACCAGCGCCTGATTCAGCGTCATCTCCAGAACATCGGCGATGTTCTTATCCTTGTATCTGATGTCCAGGGTGTCGCGGTTGAATCGTTTCCCCTGACAAACATCGCAGGTCACATACACGTCGGGCAAAAAGTGCATTTCTATCTTGATCATCCCGTTGCCTTCACAGGCCTCGCACCGCCCTCCTTTGACGTTAAAACTGAAACGCCCCGGCTTGTATCCGCGCATTCTGGATTCCGGCAGATTGGTAAACAAATCACGGATAAAAGAAAAAACGCCCGTGTAGGTGGCCGGATTCGACCGCGGCGTGCGGCCGATGGGATGCTGATTAATCATGATGACCCGTTCCATGTCCCCCAGATCCACAACTTTTTTTATTTTTCCCATCGATCCGCTGTACTGATTCAAACGACGCGCCAGAACTTTGTAAAGCGTTTCGATCACCATGGTGCTCTTGCCGGAGCCGGAAACGCCAGTCACCGCCGTGAAAACCCCCACCGGTATTTTAATATCGATATTTTTCAGATTGTTTTCACTCGCGCCTTCCAGAATGATGTGCTTCCCCGTCAGCGGTCTTTTATTCAGAGGCATTTCAATAAATTCTTTTCCCGACAAATAACGGCCGGTCAGCGAATGTTCATCACGCATAATCTGCTCCGGCGTGCCCTGGAAAACGATTTCGCCTCCCTCCGTTCCGGCGCCCGGTCCAATATCCACAATATGGTCGGACGCCATAATCATGTCGGCGTCATGCTCCACCACCAGCACCGTGTTACCCATATCGCGCAATTTTTTCAGCGTATCGATCAGGCGCAGATTGTCTCTCTGATGAAGGCCGACGGTGGGTTCGTCCAGAACGTACAGGACGCCCATCAACCCGGAACCGATCTGGGTGGCTAGCCTGATGCGCTGGCTTTCGCCGCCGGATAGCGACGATGAGGCTCTCTCCAGACTTAAATAATCCAGGCCGACGTTGAGCAGAAACTGCAGGCGGTTCCTGATTTCTCTGATGACGCGTTCGGTGATATTTATTTCCTGCGACGACAGTTTTATTTTTTCAAAGAAATCGTGACAGTCGCGGATGGACATCCGGCACAGTTCGTAAATATTTTTATTCATCACCGTCACGGCAAGGATTTCCTGTTTCAGACGCGCACCATGACAGGTATCACAGGCGCTCAGATCATTATAGTTCATCAAATCATTACGCACCGCGGCGGATGTTGTTTCCCGCCAGCGACGTTCGAGTTGTTTGATGGCGCCTTCAAACGGACGGTGGGTAAAATACCGTTTATTCCCGCGGTCGTGATAAAATTTAATCGCCTCATCTCCCGAACCGTACAGGAGAACTTTTTGAATTTTAGCGGGCAACTTGTTGAACGGCGTATTCACATCAAAACCGTAGTGCGTGCTTAATACGTCCAGAATGCTGTAATAATAAAGAGAGTTTCTTCCCGCCCAGGGCGCGATAGCCCCTTCCCGCAGCGACAGTTCGGCGTCAGGCACGACCAGATATTCGGCAAAACGCATGGAAGAACCCAGACCGTTGCAATCGGGACACGCGCCATAGGGATTGTTGAAAGAAAACATCCGCGGCGTCAGTTCGGGAATACTTATTCCGCAGTCGGGACAGGCGTATTTCTCGCTGAACAGCATTTCTTCGCCGCCGGTGGTAACGATACGCACCAACCCTTCGGCGCGGGTCGCAGCGATTTCCAGGGAATCCCGCAATCGTTTCCTGATGCCCTCTTTGAGAACCAGACGATCAACCACCAGATCGATATCGTGCCGCTTATTTTTCTCGAGTATGATATCGTCCGCCAGATCGCGAATGTCCCCGTCAATCCGAGCGCGGGCGAATCCTTCTTTCTGAAGTTTTTTCAATTCCTTCTGAAACTCGCCCTTTTTTCCGCGCACCATCGGGGCCATCACGCTGAAAGCCGTGTCCGCCGGAAGAGACAGGACGTTTTCCAGAATGCTGTCGATGCTCTGCGATTTGATTACCCTGCCGCAACTCGGACAATGACAAACGCCGATCGCCGCGTAAAGCAGCCGGAAATAATCGTAAATTTCAGTGACGGTGCCCACCGTGGAACGGGGATTGTGGCTGGCCGAGCGCTGTTCAATGGCGATGGCGGGCGACAGACCTTCAATGGACTCGACATTGGGCTTATCCATCTGTCCGATGAACTGACGCGCGTACGTGGACAGCGATTCCACATAACGCCTTTGACCTTCCGCGTAGATCGTGTCGAAAGCGAGGGATGATTTTCCGGAACCGGAAACGCCGGTGACAATAACAAATTTATCCCGGGGGATATCTAAACTTATATTTTTTAAATTATGCTGAGATGCGCCTCTTATTTTGATCGCGTTCATGTTTTTTAACTTTTACGGCCTCACTTCGACATGCGACCTGGCCATGAGGGAAGCA